>JANNDB010000321.1:0-16696 GCA_031387285.1 Betaproteobacteria bacterium
GGTGCTGGACAGCCAGGCATTGACATTGGGACGTCTGCGCGGGGCCGCCATCCTGGGCCAGGGACTGGACGTCAGCGTCCAGGTGACGCCGGACGCCGACGAGAACGCCAGCAATCTGTGTCTGGAAGCCGATGTTTTTTACGCGGACGCGCGCCAGGATCCTGCCCGCGTGCAACTCTTGCTGGAACCGGCAGCGGCTGGTCAGCCTGTCAATGCGCGCATCGTGTCGGGCGTTGCTATCGACGAGCCGATGGTGACGGTGTATCTGCGAGCCGGTTGTGCGCAAAAGACCAGTCGTCGCTATGTGCTGCTGTCGGACATCGCATCGGAGCCGATAGCGGCCGCGTCCCAACGTGCTGCAGCGCCGGTGCCGGCCGTGCCGCTGGTGGCTCCATCGTCAGCGTCAGTACCCGCCGCTGCATCGGCGCCCGGCACGCCTTCGGGTGATGCGGGCGCGGCGACAACAGCGAAGCCTGCCGCCGCCGTGGATCCCAAAGCTGGCACCAGCGCCAACACCAAACCTGTTGCGCCGGTACGGCCCCGTCCTGCACCAGGCGCCCAGGCAAAGGCAGCGCCGAGCCGCCCGCCCGTGGCAAAACCGGCTCCGCCGCCAACACCAGCCGTTGCAGAAAAGCAGCAGGCAGGGCGCGTGGCCGGGCAGTCCCGTTTGCGGCTCGACCCCGTCGAGGTGCTGGCGGAGCGTGTCGCGACGCTGGAGTCGGCGGCTGCCAGTGCGCCGGTGAGTTCCAGTACACGCGACCCGCAGGATCTGCAGCGCCTGCAAACACTGGAAGAAAGCGTCAAGACGCTGGTTGCCCTGGCCAGCAAGAATGAGGCAGCGCTGGTCGACATGCGCAGGCGTGTGCAGCAGGCTGAATCGGACCGGTATGCCAATCCCTGGTTTATCGGTCTGGCCTTGGCATTGCTGGCCAGCCTGATTGCCATCGCCGTGCTGCTGACGCGGCGTAACCGTCAGGTGGGTGCTGACCAATGGTGGGGCGAGGGCGCTGCAGCCGCACCAGTGCATGCGGTTCGGGGCGAGGCGAGTCCGACGCCGGTGCAAGCGGCAGCACAGTCAAGTCCCGACTCTGCGCCTGCCCCGGCCTCTGAACCTGGTTCGCTGCCGCTTACGCTGGAGCAGATCCAGAAAACTGCGCGTTCGCGCGCGGCGCCTGTGACACAGGTCGACGTGAGTCTCGTGGAGATGAGCGAGTCGACCTTTGACCGTTTGATGCAATCGGGTGCTACCCACAGCGCGGTGCGCAAGGTCCGGGCGACCGCCCCCGCGCCCATCGAAGTGCAGCCTGCCAGCGCCAAGCGCCGGCTGATCAATCCAGACGAGCTGTTCGATATCCGCCAGCAGGCCGAATTTTTCGTCTCGCTTGGGCAGACCGATCAGGCTGTGCGGATACTGGAAAACCGCATCAGCGAAAACGGTGAGTCGAGCCCTGCAGCGTACCTGGATCTGCTCAAGATATTCCACGCCCTCGGCCTCAAGGCAGATTTCCGTCAAGTCCGGGAGGACTTCAACCTGTTGTTCAACGCCCAGGTGCCCGACTTCGCGTCGTTTGGTGACGAAGGCCGGAGTCTGGAAGACTACCCGCAGGTCCTGTCAGGGGTTGAGCGGGTGTGGGGCACCGCTGACGCGCTCGCCACGATTGAATCCTTGCTGTACCGTGAGCAGTGGAATGCCTCGCTGGAACTGTTTGACCTCGCCGCTTTCCGTGATCTGCTGCTGCTCCATGCGGTTGCGCAAACGACGGGTAGTCTCTCTGGTCAACTGATGGTCCCGGTTGCGCCTTCTGCCGGTCGCGGCGGCATGCCGCCGGCGAGCCAGTTTGGCCTGACCTTGCCTCATAGCGCGGCCATGATTATTCCAGCCGTGCCCACAACGCCCGGGTCCGCGGTGGATGCGCCGTTGCCTGAACTGGATTCTTCAGGGGGGGTGGATATTGATTTGTCCGACATGCTCGCGCCGCAACCTGCTGAAGTTGCAAATGATGCTGCCGTGCCCACGCTGCCCACCAATTCCGCCTTGGACAACCTTATCCAGTTTGACATACCGGTGAACAGCGCCAGGGGAAAACCGGCCGGCCCCGGGCAAGCCTGATCCAGGCGTGCGACGGCTCAGCGGCGAACCTGCAGCGCGCCGGGATTGACGATGTTGCTGGGCGTTCCGCGAATGAAATTGACCACGTTGTCAAACGCTGAATCGAAATACGCTTCGTAGTTGTCCTGCTCCACATACCCGATATGGGGTGTACAGATGCAGTTCTCGAGCCGCAACAGGGCATGGCCCTGCAATATGGGCTCGGCCTCGAACACGTCAACGGCGGCCATCCCTGGGCGGCCGCGATTGAGTGCCGCGATGAGTGCGTCTGGCTCGATGAGTTCTGCCCGCGAAGTGTTGACCAGTAGCGCTGTCGGCTTCATGCGCTGCAAGTCCTCGGTGCGCACGATGCCGCGTGTGTCATCGTTCAGGCGCAGGTGCAGGCTGAGTACGTCGCTGTGGGAAAACAGTTCGCTGGATGATTCTGCGGTACGCAAGCCGTCGGCCCGCGCGCGCTCCAGCGACGGCGCACGTCCCCAGATCACGACATGCATGCCAAACGAGCGGCCATAACTGGCAACCAACTGGCCAATTCGGCCATAGCCCCAGATGCCCAGTGTCCTTCCCTGCAAACGGCTGCCCAAGCCGAAATTCGAGGGCATGGAGGCCGCTTTCAGTCCGGACTGCTGCCAGGCGCCGTGCTTCAGGTTGCCGATGTACTGCGGCAGGCGACGCATGGCTGCCATGACCAACGCCCAGGTCAGCTCGGCCGGCGCGACCGGCGAACCAACACCTTCGGCGACCGCGATACCCCGTGCAGTACAGGCCTGCACATCCACGTGGAGGCCGACGCGGCCGGTCTGCGCGACCAACTTGAGCTTGGGAAGTTTCTCGATCAGGGGCCGGGTGAGGTGGGTGCGTTCACGAATCAATACGATGACGTCGGCATCCTTGAGCCGGATCGATAGTTGCCCTATGCCCTTGACCGTATTGGTGTAGACCTTTGCCTGGAAAGGCTCCAGCTTGCTGGCGCAGGCAAGCTTGCGCACGGCATCCTGATAGTCGTCAAGGATCACAATATTCATGGATGTATTGTGCCCTGCCATTCCCACGGCAACGGCCCGACAGGCTGTCGCGCTGGGCTGCATGCGCGGGACAACGGTTAGCATCCGGGGTCCGAAATATTCACCCAAGGAGTAAACATGTCTATTTCAATGTCGTCGGCCAGTCTGCCCGTTTGCACCACCATGCTTGGCAACCTCAGCCACTTCCTGACGAAGGCGCAGGCCTTTGTAGATCAGAAGAAATGTGATCCTGCTGCGCTGACGCAATTTCGTCTATCCCCGGACATGTTGCCGTTTACGCGGCAAGTCCTGATCGCCTGCGACGCGGTCAAGAACGGCCTGGCGCGGATCACTGGCGTTGAGGCGCCCAAGTTCGAGGACAGCGAAAGCACGATTGCGGAGTTGCAGCAGCGTATTGCGAAGACGCTGGCATTCGTGAAAACCATTGAGCCAGCCAAGCTCGACGGGACCGAAGCCAGGGAAATCACATTTCCTGTCGGCCGCGAAATGACCCGCACCATGACCGCGGAGGCCTACCTCAAGCACTGGATGTTGCCCAACATGTACTTCCACGTCACGATGGCCTACGCCATCCTGCGCCATAACGGCGTGGAGCTCGGCAAATCCGACTATCTGGTCGGCAGCGCTGCCGCGTAACGCGGTCAGTGCGCTGCGAGCGTTGTGGCCTCCAGGTCGGCCATGCGCTCCAGTTCGGCGCATACATCAACCATGCGACCGGAGATCACCAATCGGCCGGTGTGTGCCGTGGCCTGACCGGGCTCCAGCACGCGCACTACGCGCACTGCCGGCCGGCGCACAGCGGCCACCCGCGTCGGCTTCGCCGTTGAAATAGCCTGGGCCCTGCTGGCTGACGGCTGCAAAGTGATCGCCACGGAATGGCGCATGCGCAGGCTGGCACGGCGCCATGCAGCTTCGTCGCTCAGGCGTCGGAAAAAAGCGCAAACCGGTGCAGCTACTGCATAGGCGGCGAGCAGGGTGGTATTCATGATGGTTCCTTCGTCGCTGGTTTACATCAGCATCGTGTTGCGTATCAGACCGACCGCCAGGCCTTCAATCTCGAATGGTTCACCCGGCTCGACAATGATGGTCTGATATTCCGGGTTCTCCGGATGCAATTCGATCAGGTGTTTGTTGCGCCGGAAGCGCTTGACCGTGACTTCTTCCCCCAGGCGGGCAACGATGATCTGTCCGTTGCGCGCTTCCTTGGTGGCCTGCACGGCAAGCAGGTCTCCGTCCATGATGCCGGCGTCCCGCATCGACATGCCGCGTACTTTGAGCAGGTAGTCCGGCTTGCGCTGGAACAGGCTGCTTTCGACGAAATAGGTTTGGTCCACATGTTCCTGGGCCAGAATCGGGGAGCCGGCGGCAACACGACCAATCAGGGGCAGCGCCAATTGCGCCAGGCTCTGTAGCGGCAGGGAAAACTGCTTGATGCGCGACTCGTTGATGGAACGTAGCGCTTCGCTGCGCAGACGGATTCCGCGCGATGTGCCGCTGACCAGTTCGATCACGCCCTTGCGTGCCAGCGCCTGCAAATGCTCCTCCGCCGCATTGGCAGAGCGGAACCCGAGCTCGGCGGCGATTTCAGCCCGCGTTGGCGGTGCGCCAGTGCGTGCGATCGCGCTTTGGATCAAGTCCAGAATTTGCTGCTGGCGCGCGGTAAGCTTCACTTGAAATTGCGGCATGTCGATCATGGAAACTCCTTTGGAGGGGCCGGCGACCGTTGGTGCTGCCGGTTACTGTCTTAATATCCAGTAACTGTATTTTTAACCAGTTTGTTGAATTAAGCAAGCCATGACAACAATAAAACGCCGAATTGTGGTTCTGGGGACGGGCGGAACCATCGCCGGACTGGCCACCAGTGCGGCAGACAACGTCGGTTATGCGTCGGCCCAGGTCGATGTGCGGGATCTGCTTGCTGCGGCTGGTTATGCAGCCGATGCACCGTGGGAGCTGGAGAGTGAGCAGATCGCACAAATTGACAGCAAGGACATGGACGTGGTGGTCTGGCAGCACCTGGCCGCGCGCTGCAGCCATCATCTTGCGCGTGCCGACGTTGCCGGAGTACTGGTCACGCACGGTACGGATACGCTGGAGGAGACATCGTACTTCCTGTACTGTGTCCTCGGTCAGGGCGGCGCCTTCGGCAAACCGGTGGTGTTGACCGGTGCCATGCGACCGGGCTCTTCGCTGGCGGCCGATGGGCCCCAAAACCTGCGCGATGCCCTGGCGGTCGCCGGTGACCCGCACGCACGCGGTGTGCTGGTCGTGCTGGCGTCAGCGGTGCACGCAGCCCGCGAGGTACAGAAGACACACACCTACCACGTGGATGCCTTCCGTTCCGGCGACAACGGCCCCATGGGCTGGGTCATCGAAGGTGCGGTGCGGTGGAGTCGCACCCCCGCCGTGGAAGTGGCGGGTAGCCAGGATACTGCCCTTCAGGTCTGCCTTGCCGCGGCCAAGGGTAGCTGGCCGCGGGTGGAGATCGTCACCAGCCATGCCGGCGCCGATGGTTGGGTTGTGGATGCCCTGCTGCAGCACAGCAGCAGCCATGGCAAAGCGCTCCATGGCATTGTGGTCGCTGGTACTGGCAATGGAACGGTGCACCGCGGTCTGGAACAGGCTTTGCTGCGGGCGCGCGGCGAGGGCGTTGCTGTGTTACGGACGACTCGCTGCGCCAATGGCCCGGTACTGCCGCGCCAGGACGACAAGTTTGATGCCGCCAGTGGCCTTTCGCCGGCCAAGGCGCGGGTGGCCTTGATGCTGCAGTTGCTGCAAGCGACTGCAGCGACTCCTGGCTAGCCGATCGTCAGCCGCTTATCAGGACGCCAGCGCGGCGAGTGCGCGCTGGCGAATCTCGTCAACCGATCCGGTCCCGCTGATTGCCCGGTAGGCCGGCGCCTTTGTGGGCTCGATCCTGGCCCAGTCAGAATAGTACTGCACCAACGGGCGGGTCTGCGCGCTATAGACCTCAAGGCGTTTTTTCACCGTCTCTTCCTTGTCGTCGTCGCGCTGGATCAAGGGTTCCCCCGTCACGTCGTCCTTCCCCGGCGTTTGTGGCGGGTTGAACTTGACGTGGTAGGTACGGCCGGATGCCGGATGCGAGCGTCGCCCGCTCATGCGTTCTACGATGGCGTCGAACGGCACGTCAATTTCCAGCACGCAGTCGAGCTTGACTCCGGCGGCCTTCATCGCGTCGGCCTGGGGAATGGTGCGGGGAAAGCCGTCGAACAGAAAACCGTTGGCGCAATCGGGCTGCGCGATACGCTCCTTCACCAGGCCGATGATGATGCCGTCGCTCACAAGCGCGCCGGAGTCCATCACCTTTTTGGCTTCCAGCCCCATCGGGGTGGCGGCCTTCACGGCCGCGCGCAACATGTCGCCAGTGGAGATTTGGGGAATGCCGTACTTCTGGCAAATGAAGGTGGCCTGCGTGCCTTTTCCTGCACCGGGTGGACCCAACAAGATCAATCGCATGGAACTCCTCGGGATACTGTCGTACTTTGCCGCGCAGCGCGATCACGGCGCACGATGATGAAGGCCAAGAATAGCACGCGCATCCGCGCCTTTCCTGACGTCAAGTGCCGGTCTGCGCGGTGAACATCAGCCGAACGCGCTCCAGGTCCTGCGGTGTGTCCACACCCGGCCCGGGGTTGTCGGGTGAGACGTGAACCACGATGCGGTACCCGTGCCACATGGCGCGCAATTGTTCCAGCGCTTCCAGTCGCTCCACCGGCGCCGGCGCAAGGCACGGGAACAGGCGCAGGAAGCTGGCGCGATACCCGTATATGCCGATGTGCCGCAGCGGCGCGAGTGGCCGGGCGCCATCAGTGGACCACGTAGCAGTCCACCACGGTTGCCCTGGCAGATCACGCGCTACGGGAATGGGCGCACGGCTGAAGTACATCGCAAAACCGCGCGCGTCCAGCACCACCTTGACGACATTGGGGTTGAGATAGTCTTCCTGGCTGTCGATCCCATGCGCGGCAGTGCTCATGCTGGCAAGCGGCTGTTCATGCAGCGCCTTGGCCACAGCGTGGGCCAGTGCGGGATCGATCAGCGGCTCATCACCCTGCACGTTCACGACAATCCCGTCGTCTGGCAGCGCCAGCCTGTCGCAGGCTTCGGCCAGCCTGTCGCTGCCAGACACATGGTCTTCGCGCGTCAATATGGCTTCAACATCATGGGCGGCGCAGGCTTGCATGATCAGAGGGCTGTCACAAGCGACCACCACCCGCCCAGCGCCGCCCTGCGCCACACGTTGTGCAACCCGCACAATCATGGGTACGCCCGCGATTTCGGCCAATGGCTTGTTGGGAAGGCGGGTCGACGCAAGACGCGCCGGTATCAAGACCGTAAAGCTCAAGGCGCCGTCAGCGCTTCTTTCGCCCGGCCTCCCTGGCGCCGTCTCAAAGGCCGAGCTCTTCATCACTCAGCACGCGCGCCTCGTTCTCCAGCAACACCGGAATGCCGTCGCGCACGGGGTAGGCGAGCCGCGCACTGCGGGAACGCAGTTCCTGCCGCTCGCGATCAAATTCCAGTGGTCCCTTGGTGATGGGGCAAACCAGCAGCTCAAGCAGTCGGGGTTCCATGCGCCGATGATAACCACGCTAGCCTGCGGCCCGGGCGATCAGCAGGCGATCGAAGGCGTCCCAGAAGGCGGGATCGATGGCGAGCTCCAGTCCGACCGCCAGAGCATCGGGCCGCAGCAGCCAGACCTTGTCCGCATCCTTTTCGGTACACAGCAACAGGTGGTCGCGCGCGGCGTGAAGGTCCTGCGCCGTAACGGTGCCATGGTCGGGCAATGCGGTTGTGCCGGACAGTACGAGACCGCTCCCTCGCAGCATGTCAAAAAATTGCTCCGGCCGGGCAATGCCGGCCACGGCCCACACGAGGGTAGGGAGGTTCTGGTTGTCCTGCCCGAGGATCTCCAGCGACACCATTTCGCCGTTGACTCTCATGGCGTGAGCGGCAAGCCTGCGCTGGACCTGAAACCGTTGCGGGCCGTCCATGGTGCCGGCGTCCAGGATGAAGTCGCATCGCCGTGGCCATGGTTCGCGTAGCGGACCGGCCGGCAACAACCATCCATTGCCGATGCCACGCTCGTCAAACACACACAGCTCGATGTCGCGGTGCAGCGCAAGGTGCTGGAGTCCGTCATCACTGACCAACACGTCCACCTCGGGATGACGCGCCAGCAGTTGCTGCGCTGCCGTACGTCGGGACGCCGCCACAAACACCGGCACGCCCGTCTTGCCATGTATCAACAGGGGTTCGTCTCCGACATCGGCGACACGGCTGGTGGTGTGTACCTCCTGGCAAATGCCGGAGCGCCGTCCGTACCCGCGCGACACGACGCCGGGCTTCCAGCCGCGTTTTGCGAGGTGGGCAACAAGGGCCATGACCACGGGGGTCTTGCCGGCGCCACCAGCGACCACGTTTCCAACGACCACCACCGGTGCGCGCAAGTGCGCCGGGCGCAGGTAAGTTGTTTCATAGAGGCGCCGGCGCGTCCATGCAAGCGCTGCGAAAACCAATGACACCGGCCACAGAACGCCGGCCAGCGGACCGCGCCGCGCCCATGCCTGCAGCAGCGCGCGGTGCAGTGCTGCTGTCATGAGGTCAACGCTTGGGAGACTTCGCGGAAGGCTGCGTGGCGAAGGTGAGTTGGGTCAGTCCAGCGCGCCGCGCTGCCTCCATGACGGTGATTACCGCCTGGTGCTTGGCGCTGGCGTCGGCGTGGATAACGACCACAGTGTCCTTGCCTGCCTTGGCGGCGTTCTGCATGGCCGCGGCCAGTGCGTCCACGCTACGCACCGGCACGGCCACGGAATTGATGCCATATCCGCCATCACTGGATACTGACACGAGTAGTTCCTTGGGGTAGTCACGCTGCGCATCCACGTCCGCGACCGGCAGGCGCAACTGCATTTCGGTGAACTTGCTGTAGGTCGTCGACAGCATCAGGAAGATCAACACGACCAGCAGCACGTCGATGAACGGGATCAGGTTGATCTCGGGCTCCTCGCGATCGCGCCGGCGAAAATTCATGCAGGACCGCGCAGCGAGTTGAGATGGCGTACCAGCCGTTCGGACGCCAGTTCCAGCGTCAGCAGGTGGCTGTCCACGGTGGCTCTGAAATAGCGCCAGAAAATCAGTGCCGGAATGGCGATGATGAGTCCGAAGGCGGTGTTGTAGAGCGCAACGGAGATTCCGTGTGCCAGTTGCGCGGGGTTGCCACCCGTGGCCCCAACGCCTGGGCCCTGCGATCCGAAAATCTCGATCATGCCGACAACCGTTCCGAACAGGCCCATCAAAGGCGCTGCGGAAGCAATGGTGGCCAGGGCGCTGAGGTATTTTTCCAGCCGGTGGGCGACCAGGCGGCCTGAGCCTTCAAGCGCAGCGCGCAGATCGGCCTCGCTGCAGCGCGGGTTGGAAATCAGGGCCCGGAACGCGCTCGCCAATACCTCGCCCAAGGCGGAGTTGCGCTCCAACTGCGTCACGACATCGGCAGACGGAATCCCGGTGCGCGATACGCCGAGGACCTCTTCCAGAAGGCGTGGTGGCGCAATGCGCGACGGTTTGAGACTGATGAAGCGCTCGATGATCAATGCCAGGGCCAGCACCGAACACGCAAGCAATGGCCAGATCGGCCAGCCCGCGGCTTGTATGATTGAAAACAAGTATGGTCTCCGCGCAACGAAGGGGTGGGAATCGCCGGTCGATTATGGCGTACCCCGATGGGTCTGCCAGGGTCTGCCGACTGCCAGCCGCGCTCCCATCGGATGGCAACCCACAGAATATGTGGATAAGCCTGTGCAAAACCCGTTTGCCGTTGGCATGGAACCCGTATCCATGCGGCTTTGCACTGGTTTGATCAAAAGGAAGGCAGTGAATATTCCAGTCCGGTCGCGGCAACATGGGGGACGCCGCCATGGCGATGATTGAACCGGGTGCAAGGGTCTGGCAGGTCGGCGCATTGTGCCGCGCGATTTCCGATGCGCTCGATGCGCGTTTCAGTGCGGTGTCGGTGATCGGTGAAATCTCCGGCTTCTCTCGCGCGGCCAGTGGCCATTGCTATTTTTCGCTCAAGGACAGCACGGGCCAATTGCGCAGCGTGATGTTCAAGCGTGCCAGCAACCTGTTGGCGTTCGCCCCGCGTGACGGCGCATTGGTGCAGGTTGCGGGTCGACTGGCGGTGTATGAACCCCGTGGTGATCTGCAGCTGGTGGTCGAGTCCATGCGCCAGGCAGGCGCAGGTGCGCTGTACGAGCGGTTCTTGCAGATCAGGGAGAAGCTTCAGGCGCTGGGGCTGTTTGACCCAGGCCGCAAACGGCCGCTCTCCTTGATCCCGCGCGGCGTGGGTATCGTGACCTCGCTGGGGGCGGCCGCGCTCCATGACGTGGTGAGCGCATTGCAACGGCGCGCGCCGCACGTGCCTTTGCTGATTGCGTCGGCGGCGGTGCAGGGTGCCGCCGCCCCTGCCGAGCTGGTGGCAGCACTGCGATCCTTGTATCCTTATGCGGCACCGCTTGGGCGCGATGGCCTGGTACTGGACACCATCGTGCTGGCGCGCGGCGGCGGGTCGATGGAAGACCTGTGGGCCTTCAATGATGAAGCTTTGGCCCATGCCATTGCGCAAAGCCCCGTGCCTGTCATCAGCGGCGTGGGCCATGAAACGGACTTCACCATTGCCGATTGGGTGGCCGACGTGCGCGCGCCCACGCCTACGGCCGCCGCCGAGTTGGCGGCCCAGGCCGTAATCGACCTGCGTGGCCAGGTGCAATTGATCCGGCAGCGCCTGGACGGCGTCCTCGAACGCATGCTCGACACCCAGAGCCAGCGCGTCGATCGGGCAGCTGCCCGTCTGGGGCGTCCATCTGCCCTGGCGGCAGCGCAGTGGCAGTTGCAGGGCGCGCAGCGACGTCGCCTCCGGCTGGCGGTCCAGCTCGCGTTGCGTCATCACCAGCAGACACTGGACACGCACGCGAGGCAACTGCCGCGTGCAGCCGCAGCGGTGCTGGCGCAGGCCCGCGCGCGGCAACTGCAGGCGCAGGCGCGGCTGGAACTGGTCGATCCCGCCTTGGTGCTGCGCCGTGGCTATGCCTGGTTGCAGGACTCCGCCGGCCACACTGTTTGCTCCGCCAGTGCGGTGCAGCAGGGGCAGCTGCTGAAGGCAACCCTGGCAGACGGGCAACTGGATTTGACCGTACGCGCGGATGATTGAGCAAAGTTTCTACAATGGCGGGATTCGCCCAACTTTTGACGAGGAACCCATGGAACACACCCTGCCAGCATTGCCCTACGCCATTGACGCCTTGGCGCCCAACTACTCGCGTGAAACTCTGGAGTTTCACCATGGCAAGCACCACAACGCTTATGTGGTGAACCTGAACAATTTGCAAAAGGGCACCGAGTTCGAGTCCATGACGCTGGAGCAGATCATCAAGAAGTCCAGTGCCGGCATCTATAACAACTCGGCGCAAATCTGGAACCATACCTTCTTCTGGAACTGCATGAAGCCGGCTGGTGGCGGTGAGCCCTCAGGCGCACTGGCTGCTGCCATCAATGCCAAGTGGGGCACCTATGCGGCGTTCAGGGAAGCCTTTGTGAAGTCCGCAGTGGGAAATTTCGGCTCCGGCTGGACCTGGCTGGTAAAGAAGCCGGATGGCTCGGTGGACATCGTGAACATGGGCGCTGCCGGTACGCCGCTCACCACGGCCGACAAAGCCCTGTTGACGGTGGACGTGTGGGAGCATGCCTACTACATCGATTACCGTAATATGCGGCCCAAATTCGTCGAAACTTTCCTCGACAAGCTCGTCAATTGGGGTTTTGCAGAGTCCAACTTCGCCTGAGGCGCAAGTTGCGCTGGCCCGCAGCGCGGGCCGCTTTCAGCTGCCAGGCGCGAATGGTTTGCCGCTGAGCCTGAACCCGGCCTTGATGGCCTTCCTGGCAAACCAGCCGGCGTTCATTTCCAGTACGTAGCGCACCGGCTTCGCGGAGCAATGCGACTCGGTGGTCTGCGGCTTCATGTCAGCCAGGTTGACGATGGTGCCATCGTCGGCCACGAATGCGGCTGTAAGTGGCAGCAAGGTGTTCTTCATCCAGAAGCATTGCGACGCGGCTTGTTCGAACACAAACAGCATGCCCTCGTGCTGCGGCATTTCGGCGCGAAACATCAACCCGACTTGTCGCTGGTCAGGCGTTAGCGCAACCTGGGCGTCTATCTGGTGCATCCCGGCCTGCAACTTGACGCGTGGCAGGTTCAGTTGGGGTTGTTCCTGTGCCGGTGCCAGGCTCGAACTGCACACGAGGGCGGCCGCGAGGGTGATGGATCGGACGTTCATGGCGTCATTGTGGGGCTTCAACAAAAACGCCCGCAAGGCGGGCGTTTTTGGAGAACCTGTTCAGTGCTCAGGGCTTCTTCATTTCTTCTTTCTTGGCGGCTGGCTTGGCGTCCATCTTGGCCTTCTTGGCGGCGGCCTTCTCTTCCTTCATCTTGGCTGCAGCAGCCTTCTTCTCGGCAGCCTTGGCCTTCTTGGCGGCGGCCTTTTCTTCCTTCATCTTGGCGGCTTCAGCCTTGGCATCCGGCTTTGCAGCGGCGGGGGCAGCAGCGGCGGGGGCAGCAGCCTTGGCAGGTGCAGCAGCAGCCGGAGCGGCAGCAGCTGCGGGGGCGGCAGCCTTGGCAGGTGCTGCAGCGGGCGCTGCGGTTTGGGCAATTGCGCCAGCAGCGAAGAGGCCAGCGATCAGGACGGAGAGGAGTTTGGTCATGGTGGGTTCCTTGGAAAACGTTGCTGTCTGTTGTTTCTTCCCTCGCAGGAAGCCCTCCCGTAACGGCGCCCGGCTAGCGTTGGTTGACAGGGGCACGCAAAAAATTGAAGCTAGAATTGCCGCGAGCTTCTGCATACCTGATTTCCGGGCCAGCCAGTTGCGAAAACCTCCGGGTTCCTGACGCGCATTCTTTTCGAGACAAACACCCATGTACCAGCACATCAAGGTTCCGTCGAAGGGCGAGAAAATCACTGTCAATGCCGACATGTCCCTCAATGTGCCGGACCAGCCGGTCATCCCCTATATCGAAGGCGACGGCACCGGCCTGGATATCACCCCCGTGATGCTCAAGGTGGTGGACGCCGCAGTGCAAAAGGCTTACGGTGGCAAGCGGCAGATCCATTGGATGGAGGTGTATGCCGGCGAGAAGTCGACGCAAGTCTATGGTCCCGACGTCTGGCTCCCGGAGGAGACGCTGCATGCGGTGCGCGACTATGTGGTCTCCATCAAGGGCCCATTGACAACACCGGTGGGCGGCGGCATCCGCTCACTCAATGTCGCATTGCGCCAGGAGCTTGACCTGTATGTCTGCCTGCGGCCTATCCAGTATTTCAAGGGCGTGCCGTCGCCCGTGAAAGAGCCGCACAAGACGAACATGGTGATCTTCCGCGAGAATTCGGAAGACATCTATGCCGGCATCGAATTCGAGGCCGAGTCGGACAAGGCCAAAAAGATAATCAAGTTCCTGCAAGAGGAGATGGGTGTCAAGAAGATCCGTTTTCCGAACACCTCCGGTATCGGCATCAAGCCGGTGTCGCGCGAAGGCACTGAGCGCCTGGTACGCAAGGCCCTGCAGTACACCATCGACAACGACAAACCCAGCCTCACCATCGTGCACAAGGGCAACATCATGAAATTCACCGAAGGTGGATTCCGTGACTGGGCCTATGCGCTGGCGCAAAGGGAGTTTGGTGCAGTTCTGGTGGATGGTGGCCCCTGGTGCAAGTTCAAGAACCCGAAGACAGGCAAGGATATTGTGGTGAAGGACAGCATTGCCGATGCGTTCCTGCAGCAGATCCTGTTGCGGCCGGCGGAATACAGCGTCATTGCCACGCTCAACCTGAACGGTGACTACGTGTCGGATGCGCTGGCAGCGCAAGTCGGTGGCATTGGCATCGCACCGGGAGCCAACCTGAGCGATACAGTGGCCATGTTCGAAGCCACCCATGGCACGGCACCCAAGTACGCCGGCAAGGACTATGTCAACCCGGGTTCCGAAATTCTGTCTGCCGAGATGATGCTGCGCCACATGGGTTGGGTAGAGGCCGCTGACCTGATCATCAGCTCCATGGAGAAGTCGATCGCCAGCAAGAAGGTCACTTACGATTTCGCTCGCCTGATGGACGGCGCCACGCAGGTGAGCTGTTCAGGGTTCGGTCAGGTGATGATCGATCACATGTAAGCACGCGCGGGCGGCGCTCTGCGGGGCGGCACCGGCACCCACAACCGCCGCAATCGCAAGTTTGCGGCGGTTTTTCCTTTCTGGCTTGAATGTGCGAAAGTTGACACCAATTGACCTTGAAGCGCTACCCGCCAGGGCTCGTCGATAAAATCACTGCATGTCAACTTCCCCACCTGAGAAGCCTCCTGTCACACCTGCCCGGTTGCCCTCGCATGATGATGGGAACTCAGTGGTGCTGGAGCGCAGGCCGCAGAAGACCAAGCCGCCACAGATGTACCAGGTGGTGATGCTCAATGACGACTACACGCCCATGGAGTTCGTGGTCGAAGTGATACAGGAATTTTTTGGCCGTGATCTCGAGGCGGCTACGCAGATCATGCTCAAAATCCACCTTGAAGGGCGTGGTGTGTGCGGGGTGTACTCGAAGGACGTCGCAGCTACGAAGGTGGATCAGGTGCTGGACGCTGCGCACAAGAAGGGACACCCCTTGCAATGCGTGAGCGAGCCTGTAGATATATAAGCAGCGCACGCGGGCAAGACCCGCGCGGTATTTCGGATTACAGTCAACCATCAACGCAAGGCATAAGGAAATCACATGATTGCCCAGGAACTTGAAGTTAGCCTGCATATGGCCTTCGTCGAGGCGCGCCAGCAGCGCCATGAGTTCATCACGGTCGAGCACTTGCTGCTGGCCTTGCTGGACAATCCGAGCGCGGCCGAAGTGTTGCGTGCCTGCTCGGCGAATATTGATGATCTGCGCAAGTCGCTCTCGACCTTCATCAAGGACAACACGCCCCAGGTTGCGGGCACGGACGATGTGGACACCCAGCCCACGCTGGGCTTTCAACGTGTGATTCAGCGTGCGATCATGCACGTGCAGTCCACCGGCAGCGGCAAGAAGGAAGTGACAGGCGCCAACGTGCTGGTCGCGATCTTTGGCGAGAAGGACTCCCACGCCGTGTATTACCTGCACCAGCAGGGTGTGACCCGGCTGGACGTCGTGAATTTCATCGCCCACGGCATCAAGAAGAGCGATCCGCCCGAACCCAGCAAACCGGGCGAAAGCCAGGCCGAATCGGAGGAGGGTGGCGAGAAGAACGAAAAGCAGTCGCCCCTTGAGCAGTACACCCAAAACCTCAATCAGCTGGCCAAGGACGGCAAGATCGACCCGCTGATCGGCCGCGAGTATGAGGTGGAGCGCGTCATCCAGATCCTGTGCCGGCGGCGCAAGAACAACCCGCTGCTGGTCGGTGAGGCCGGCGTGGGCAAGACCGCCATTGCCGAAGGCCTGGCATGGCGCATCACGCAAAAAGAGGTTCCGGAAATCCTGGCCGAATCGGTCGTGTATTCGCTGGACATGGGGGCCCTGCTCGCCGGCACCAAATACCGGGGCGATTTCGAGCAACGCCTCAAGGGTGTTCTCAAGTCACTCAAGGACAAACCGAACGGCATCCTGTTCATCGACGAAATCCATACGCTGATCGGCGCTGGTGCGGCCTCTGGCGGCACGCTCGATGCCTCCAACCTGCTCAAGCCCGGCCTGAGCTCGGGCGCCCTCAAGTGCATAGGCGCGACGACCTTTACCGAATACCGCGGCATCTTCGAAAAGGACGCCGCGCTTTCGCGCCGCTTCCAGAAGGTGGATGTGGTCGAGCCCACCGTGGAACAGACGGTGGAGATACTCAAGGGGCTGAAGTCGCGTTTCGAGGAGCACCACAACGTCAAGTACGCGGTAGCCGCCTTGCAGGCTGCGGCCGAACTCAGCGCCAAGTACATCAACGACCGGCATCTGCCTGACAAGGCGATCGATGTGATCGATGAGGCGGGAGCTGCCCAGCGCATCCTGCCCCAGTCCTAGCGCAAGAAGACCATTACCAAGAACGAGGTCGAGGAAATCGTCGCCAAGATTGCGCGTATTCCGCCCGCCAACGTTTCCAACGACGACCGCGGCAAGCTCAAGACCCTGGAGCGCGACCTGAAGAACGTGGTTTTCGGGCAGGACAAGGCGCTCGATGTCCTGGCTTCGGCGGTGAAAATGGCGCGCTCCGGTCTTGGCAAAGGGGACAAGCCGATTGGCGCGTTCCTGTTCAGCGGCCCTACGGGCGTGGGCAAGACGGAAGCCGCCAAGCAGCTCGCCTACATCATGGGCATCGACCTGATTCGCTTTGACATGAGCGAGTACATGGAGCGCCATGCGGTGAGCCGCCTCATCGGTGCACCACCCGGTTATGTCGGTTTCGATCAGGGCGGCCTGTTGACCGAAGCGGTAACCAAAAAGCCGCACTGCGTACTGCTGCTCGATGAAATCGAGAAGGCGCACCCGGA
>JANNDB010000331.1:0-2148 GCA_031387285.1 Betaproteobacteria bacterium
TCGCAGACTGCCATGGTGCGAGCGTCGGCCGAGCAGAAACCCAGGCCGGGTGGACACATCAGGCCTTTTTGCGAGGCGCCAAGCACCACGTTCGCGCCCAGCGCGTCCATGGCAAAAGGTGCGGCGCCCAGCGAGGCCACCACGTCGACAACGAACAGCGCGGGGTGGCCGGCAGCGTCGATGCCGCGCGTATCGCCTGCAGGTCGCTGGTCACGCCGCTGGCGGTATCGGTATGCACGGCGAACACCGCGACGATGGTGTGGCCGGTGTCGGCGCGCAGGGCCGCCTCCACAGCCTTGACGTCGATGGGCAGGCCTTCGACCCAGGGCGTGCGCAGCACCTTGCCGCCCATGGCCTCGGTCTGCAGCGCCCAGGAATCGGAAAAATGCCCGGTGCCGGGTATCAGAACGCTCTGGCCCGGCGCCAGCAGATTGCTGATCACCGCCTCCCAGGCACCGTGGCCATTGGTCGCGTAGATGAAGACGTCGGCCTGTTCGGTCAGCAACAGGCGCTTGAGGCCGGTCTCGATGGCGGCGATGCTGCGCTCCAGGCGCGGGTCGCCCATATCCATGGGCTGGCGCGCCATGGCCTGCATGACTTCGAGCGGCACGTGGGTCGGGCCGGGGGAATGGAGAAATACGTTTCCGGGAATGGAGGGAGTCGCGTGCATCGGGCGGGTGGTGGTTGAAATGGTGAATCGGAGAACACTGAAACCATCTTACGCGAGGCGGCCGCAGGCGATGCGCAGCCGATGCGAGAATCAACGCACCGCCTCCCGCCATGCCGAGTCCATCGATGCAGTCCACTCCCCAATTCGATATTGCCGTGATAGGTGCCGGCATCGCCGGCGCATCCATCGCCTACCGACTGTCCGGCGCGCGCAGCGTTATCCTGCTTGAGCGTGAGTCCCAGCCGGGCTACCACACGACCGGGCGTTCCGCCGCCATGTTCATCGAAAGCTACGGCCCCCCTGCGGTACGTGCGCTGACACGTGCCAGCCGGCCCTTCTATCTCGCGCCGCCAAGCGGTTTTGCTGAATCGGCCCTGCTCTCGCCACGCGGAGCGCTCTATCTGGCTGGGCACGACCAGCTGCCCCTGCTGGCCGAGGAATTTTCCAAGCTCGCAACCACCTGCCCCGGCCTGACCCGCCTTGGCCCTGCCGAGACGATGGCAAGCGTCGGCTGCCTGCGGCCGGAAATGGTGGGTGGTGCGATGCTCGACAGCAACGCCATGGACATCGACGTGCACGGCCTGCATCAGGGTTTTTTGCGGGGGCTCAAACGCGCTGGTGGCAGGTTGCAGGCCAAGGCCGAGGTGGTGGGTGCGCGCCGCGTTGGCGGCGCCTGGGAAATCGCCCTCGCCGACGGCGCCCTGGTGCGCGCCAACACCGTGGTGAATGCCGCCGGCGCCTGGGCCGATCAGGTTGGCGCGCTGTTTGGCGCGCGCCATATCGGTCTGGTTCCCCACCGGCGCACCGCCTTCACCTTTGCCGCGCCCGCGGATCCCGCGTGTACAGGCTGGCCGGTCGTGTCCGGGATCGACGAGAGTTACTACTTCAAACCCGAGGCCGGCGCCATGCTCGGCTCTCCGGCCAACGCCGACCCGATGCAACCGCATGACGTGGCGCCAGAAGAACTCGATGTGGCCACCGGCATCCACCATATCGAAGCCAACACCACCATGACCATCCGCCGCCCGATCCGCACCTGGGCTGGGCTGCGCTCCTTTGTTCCCGATGGCGAAATGGTGATCGGCTGGGACGGCCGCAGCGAGGCGTTCTTCTGGCTGGCCGGCCAGGGCGGGTATGGCATACAGAGCGCGCCGGGGGCGTCGGAGCTGGCGGCGGCGCTGCTGCTGGATCTGGCTCTGCCAGAGGGGCTCGCCCGGGAAAACGTCCCGGTGCAAGCCCTGTCGCCACAACGTTTCGCTTGACCCAGGCGCAAAGTCCCGACCGCGCCTCGCGCCTGTCTGCGCCCTACTCCAGCGTAGCCGCAAACGTATTGATCGATTCGATATCGGCGGCCAGCATCGTATAGGGCAGGTGTTCGCGGCCCAGCGTGGCACGGATGGCACGGTCCATCAAACGCGCCTGCTCCTCGTGCTGGAAGCGCCCGGTCTGCATGTATTTGCGTTCACTGCGCTCGACCA
>JANNDB010000346.1:0-5603 GCA_031387285.1 Betaproteobacteria bacterium
TCTTCCACGAGTTCGGCCTGACCGTGGTGGTCGCGGTACTGATCTCGATGTTCGTGAGCTTCACACTGGATCCGATGATGTCGTCGATCTGGCACGACCCGAGCATTCACCAGCACGGCGACGCGCATGCGGGTGGGCGCAAGTCGCTCTACGACAGGACGCTGGGCCGCATCACCGGCGCGTTCGACACGGCAACGCACTGGCTGGTGCGCCAGTACCAGTCCGTGCTGCGCTGGGCGCTGGGACACCGCGTGACGACCGTGCTGGTGGCTGTCGGCATCTTTGTCGGCAGCGTGCTGATGGTGCCGCTGCTGGGCACCGAGTTCGTGCCGAAGTCCGACTTCTCCGAAACGACGCTCAACTTCTACACCCCGGTGGGGTCTTCACTGGAGGTAACCGAAGCCAAGGCGCGCCAGGTAGAGGCCATCGTGCGGGAGTTCCCCGAAGTGCGCTACACCCTCGCGACCATCAATACCGGGAACGCGCAAGGAAAGATCTACGCCAGCATCTACGTTCGCCTGAAGGACCGCAAGGACCGTACGCGCAGCGTGGACGTGTTGTCGGCGCAACTGCGTGATCGCCTGCGCCGCATACCGGGCATCACGGTGACCCACGTCGGACTGCTTGACTCGGTCGGTGGCAACAAGCAGGTGCAGTTTTCCATTCAGGGCCCGAACCAGGCGGAGCTCGAACGCCAGACCCGCATCGCACTGGACCGTATCCGGTCCATCCCCGGCATGGTGGATCTGGACTCCAGCGTGAAGCCGGACAAACCGACCATTGACATCGAAGTGCGCCGCGATGCGGCCTCCGACCTGGGCCTGGGTATCAGCCAGATCGGAGCAGCATTGCGCACCATGGTGGCTGGTCAGACCGTAGGCAACTGGCGTGCTCCCGACGACCAGACCTATGACGTCAATGTGCGCCTCGCGCGCGCCTCGCGCAGCGTCGCCGAAGACCTGCAGCGGTTGCCGCTGACCATTGCCACCAATGCCGATGGCACAGCGCGGGTGGTGCGCCTGAACCAGGTCGCCATCGTGCGCGAATCGTCCGGCCCCAACCAGATCAACCGGCGCGACCTCACGCGGGAGGTCAGCGTCAGCGCCAACGTCTACGGCCGTTCCGCCGGCGAGGTCTCGGCCGACATCCGCACGGCCATGGACGGCATCACGCTGCCGCCGGGCTACAGCTACAAGTTCAGCGGGTCGACCAAGGACATGGCGGAGGCCTTTGCGTATGCGCTTTCGGCACTGGCGCTGGCCATCATCTTCATCTACATGATCCTGGCCAGCCAGTTCAAGAGTTTCCTGCAGCCGCTGGCCCTCATGACGGCGCTGCCGCTGACGCTTATCGGTGTCGTGCTGGCGCTGCTGGCATTTCGTTCCACGCTCTCGATGTTCTCGGTCATCGGCGTCATCATGCTGATGGGCCTGGTGACCAAGAACGCCATACTGCTGGTGGACTTCGCCATCCGGGCACGCGAGGATTCGGTGGCGCCGGACGGCAGCCACGTGGCGGGGTTGCCGCGCAACGAGGCCTTGCTGCTGGCGGCCAAGGTGCGGCTGCGGCCCATCCTCATGACAACACTGGCCATGGTGTTCGGCATGGTGCCGCTGGCGTTCGCATTGACCGAAGGATCCGAGGTCCGCGCGCCCATGGGACAGGCGGTGATCGGGGGCGTACTGACCTCTTCGCTGCTCACCCTGGTGGTGGTGCCGGTCGTCTACTGTTTTATGGACGATCTGGCGATTTGGTTCAAACGCCTGTTCGGCGCCACGCCGCCGCTGGCCGCACCCTCTAAAATCGACTTTAGAACCTGAACCGGAGACCCGCAGTGATCGGCGTTTTGAATCTGGAGCAAGCCCGCTTCAACATGATCGAGCAGCAGATACGCCCCTGGGACGTGCTGGACACCCACGTGCTGCACCTGCTCTCCGTGGTCAAGCGGGAGTCCTTCGTGCCGCTGGCACAGCGTGCGCTGGCGTTTGTCGACACCGAGATCCCGCTGCCCGGCGGCCAGTGCATGCTGGCGCCGCGTGTCGAGGCCCGTATGCTGCAAGACCTCGCGGTGCAGAAGCACGAGAAGGTGCTGGAGATCGGCTCTGGCTCCGGATACATGGCTGCCCTGCTGGCGCACCGCGCTCAGAGAGTCATCACGCTGGAAATTGATGGCCCGCTGGCGCAGCGTGCCCGTTCCAACCTGCAGGCAGCTGGCGTGTACAACGCTGAAGTGCGGCATGCAGACGGCTCACAGGGCGTGGCATCGGAAGCGCCCTTCGACGTGATCGTGCTCAGCGGCTCGGTTGCGCAATTGCCGCAACTCCTGCTGCAGCAACTCAAGCCCGGTGGCCGACTGGGCGCCATTGTGGGTGATGAGCCGGTCATGCGTGCTACCTTTGTCACGCGTGTTGGCGACGGTGAATTCCGTACCAGCCAGCCTTGGGACACGGTCGCGCCTCGCCTGCGCAACTTCCCAGAGCCCTCGCGCTTTCATTTCTGAGAACACCGCATGATTGCCCAGGTTCGTCCCGGTGCGTTGAACGCCTGGCTCTCGCAAGTGCGCACTGCGCAGGCACCATTGGTGCTCGACGTGCGGGAACCGCATGAGCTGGCGCTTGCCAGCATCGGTGCGGGTGACTACGAATTTGCCGCGATCCCGATGAACAGTGTTCCGCAACGGCTGGCCGAACTCGACCCCGGGCGCCCGGTGGCCTGCCTGTGCCACCATGGCGCGCGCAGCATGCAGGTCGCTTCGTTCCTGGCAGCACGCGGCTTCACCCAGGTCGCCAATATCGCCGGCGGCGTAGACGCATGGTCGCTCGAACGCGACGCCGGCATTCCCCGCTATTAGGAACACGCGGCCCCTCGCCTTCAAGGAATTCCATGAAATCGTTTCGCAAATTGCAAATCGCAATGGCCTTGGGGGGCATCTTCTCTGCGCCGCTGCAGGCGCAGAGCCTGCTCGAGCTGTATGACACGGCGCGCTCCTTTGACGCCACATTCCAGTCGGTTCGCGCTCAGATGGAGGCAACCATTGCCAAGGCGGACCAGTCGCGCGCGGGGCTGTTGCCCACCGTGAATCTGGCGGTATCGGGTTCGCGTTCGCAGATTGATTCCAGCATCAAGATTGTCAATCCGGCTTTCGGGGCGCTCAGCGGCACTGTTAGCGCTTCGCAGCCGATCTACCGTCCGGCGAACTTGATCGCCTTCGAACAGGCGCAGAAAACCATCATCTCCGCACAGGCCCAGTTGCAGGCCGCAGAGCAGGACCTGGTGGTGCGCGTGAGCCAGGCGTACTTCGATGTGCTGGCTGCCCAGGATGCCCTGGCCTTCGTTGGCGCGCAGAAGACCGCGGTAGCTGAGCAACTGGCGTCAGCGAAGCGCAATTTCGAGGTGGGCACCAGCACAATCACGGACACGCGCGAGGCCCAGGCGCGTTACGACCTGGTGATCGCGCAACAGATTGCGGCAGACAACGACCTGCGCGTGAAGAGGCTGGCGCTGGACCAACTGGTTGGCAAGCAGGACACCACGCCCAAGCCACTGGCTGTCCCGGCAGTCCTGCCAGCCCTGCTCCCCGCAGACGTCAACGCCTGGGTCAACCAGGCGCTGGACGACCACCCGGCGCTGCGCCAGTCGGCGATCGCGCTGGAGGTAGCGCAGCTGGAAACCGCGCGCGCGCAAGCCGGCCACAAACCCACGTTGGACCTTACTGGCAGTATTGCCAAGAGTTACAACGAAGGAACGGCGGCCTCGCGCCGCGATAGCCAGACGCGCACCGCGACCGTGGGGCTGGCTTTCAACCTGCCTTTGTACGCGGGTGGCTCGGTGCAGAACCGGGTCCGCGAAACCCTCGCACTCGAAGACAAGGCGCGCATCGATCTGGAAGTGATACGCCGCAACGTGTCCCAGAGCACCCGCACGTCGTTTTTTGGCGTTTCCTCCGGTCAAGGGCAGGTGAAAGCGCTGGAAGCGGCTGAAGCTTCCAGCCAGAGTGCGCTGGACGCCAACAAGTTGGGCTACCAGGTGGGCGTACGCATCAACATCGACGTGCTCAACGCGCAAAGCCAGCTGTTCCAGACCAAGCGCGACCTTGCCAAGGCGCGTTACGACGTGCTGGTTGGTGGTTTGCGCCTGCGCCAGGCCAACGGCACACTCAAGCCAGAGGACCTGCAGGCGATCAACAGCTTGCTGGTAAAGTAGCCAGGCAGGCGTACGGCACAGCCCGCCGCGCCGGTCCACCGGGTCGCGGACCCCAACCCTGAAGGAGTCACGCGGCATGCAGCCGGTCAACGTGTTGTGCATCAAGTGGGGCCGCAAGTACGGCCCCGAATACGTGAACAAGTTGCACGCCATGGTGAAGCGCCACCTGCGCCGGCCGTTCCGCTTTGTCTGCCTGACCGATGACACGCAGGGAATCGACCCCGGCATCGAGGTCAAGCCCATTCCCATGGTGGGATTCGACGAGTTCGACAGCCGAAAGCCATGGACGTTCGGGCACGGCTGGCTCAAGCTCACCAGTTTCGCCGCGCCCCTGCATGACATCGTGGGCCGCACCCTGTTTCTCGATCTGGACATTGTCATCGTCGACAGCATTGATTGCTTCTTCGATCAACCCGGCGCGTTCTGCGTCATCCGGGAGTGGGACAAACAGGACGGCACCGGCAATACCTCCGTCTACCTGTATACCGTGGGCGCCCACACCGACGCGCTGGACTACCTCAAGGGCAGTTACCCGGCTTCCATCGCTGACGTGCGCAATGAGCAGGAATTCATCACCCAGTTCCTGGGCCGCCAGGGCCAGGTGAGCTTCTGGCCACAAGGCTGGTGTGTGAGCTTCAAGCGCCACTGTGTACCAACCGGCCTGCGCAGCTGGGTACAGGCGCCGACGATTCCGCCGGGCGCAAAAATCATCGCCTTTCACGGCAAGCCCAACCCGCCGGACGCCATCGCCGGCCAGAGCGGCAAGTGGTATCGCCGGGTGCCCCCAACGCAGTGGGTGGCAGAACACTGGCGCTGAGGGCTGGCCTGCCCTGGATGAAAACCATGGCATGGGTGTACCGCCTTGCCTGGCTGTGCGCCGTCGCGCCTTTGTTCGCCTATCTGTGGTGGCGCGGTCGTCGGGATCCGGAGTACCGCCTGCGCTGGGGAGAGCGCCTGGCCACCAAGCCGGTGGAACCCGCGTGGCGTGACGGCATCGTCTTGCATTGCGCCTCGGTAGGCGAGGTCATTGCGGCACGCCCGCTGATCGACGCGTTGCTGGCGCGCAGCGACTGGGGACCCTTGACGGTGACTTGTTCCACACCAACCGGTTCTGCCCAATTGCGCAGGGAATTCGGCGCGCGCGTCGGCCATCGCTATTTCCCGCTGGATGGGGTGGGTGCGCCCGCGCGCTTCCTGCGCCTGCTGCGCCCCCGCGCTGTGCTCCTGCTGGAGCGTGAACTCTGGCCCGGTTTTCTGCAGGCGGCACAGACACACGGGGTACCGGTGATCCTGGTCAATGGCCGCCTGTCCGCACGGTCGGCAGCGGCCTACCGGCGCTGGCCCTCCCTGAGCCGGCCTGCGCTGGCCGCACTGCGCATGGTCTGCGTGGAAAGTGAAGA
>JANNDB010000362.1:0-3064 GCA_031387285.1 Betaproteobacteria bacterium
GCAACGGCTCTTCGCGCTGTCCAATCCTGCACATGCAGGATTGGAGCCGCAGCGCTCAGCCCCGAGGGGGCTGGCCCTGCTTGGGGCGGCCCGGCGCGACGGGCCAATTCGACAAAGCAATTGTTTGTGGTTGGCGCGCGGAAGCCCGCACTGGCGATGGCGGTGCACCGACCCGCCTTCATGAATCGCGACAAGAATTAAATCGAGACAACAATTTTAGGCAACTGCATTTTTTGGAGAATCACATGAGCATAGAAATGATTGAGGAAGAGACCTTCAACATGGGCACCCAGATCAAGGTGATCGGGGTTGGCGGTGGCGGCGGCAATGCAGTCGAACACATGATCGAGCGCGGCGTGCAGGGCGTGGAATTCATCAGCGCCAATACCGACGCGCAGGCTTTGAGCCGCAGCGCGGCGCACAAAACCATCCAGCTCGGCACGACCGGCCTGGGTGCGGGCAGCAAGCCCGACAAAGGGCGTGACGCCGCCGAGCAGGCGCTCGAAGACATCCGCGCCTCAATCGACGGTGCACACATGTTGTTCATCACCGCCGGCATGGGCGGCGGCACCGGCACCGGCGCGGCGCCGGTGATTGCGCGTGTAGCGCGCGAGATGGGCATCCTGACAGTGGGCGTGGTGACCAAGCCCTTCGACTTCGAAGGCGGCCGGCGCATGAGCATCGCCGACACCGGCCTGGCCGAGCTGGAGGCCAACGTCGACTCGCTGATCGTGGTGCTCAACGAGAAGCTGTGCGAAGTGCTGGGCGACGACATCACCCAGGACGAAGCCTTCGCGCACGCCAACGACGTGCTCAAGAACGCGGTGGGCGGCATCGCCGAAATCATCAACGTGCCGGCGCACATGAACGTCGACTTCGAAGACGTGCGCACCGTCATGGGCGAGCCTGGCAAGGCCATGATGGGCACGGCCACGTCCGGCGGCCCGGACCGTGCCCGCATCGCCGCGGAACAGGCCGTTGCCTGCCCGCTGCTCGAAGGCGTGGACCTGACCGGGGCCAAGGGCGTGCTGGTGCTGATCACGGCCAGCAAGGGATCGTTGAAGCTCAGCGAATCCAAGCTCGCCATGAACACCATCCGCGGCTTCGCATCGCCCGAAGCACTGGTGATCTACGGCACCGCCTACGACGACGCCCTGGGTGACGACATCCGTGTCACTGTGGTGGCCACCGGCCTGACCCGCGCGGGCCAGCAACGGCGCACCGCACCGCCCTTGCACGTGCTGCGTACCGGCACCGATAACGTGCCGTTTCATGTGCCTACCTTGACCAACCAGGTCCAGGGCGCGCCTGGCTCTGCCGGCCAGGGCACGGCTTCGGTACAACCCGACTACGGCACCATGGTCACACCGGCAGTGTGGCGTGGCCGCGGCACGGCTGCAGCCAAAGTGGACGCCTTGTCCAGCGGCGGAATGGAAGACTACGAGATCCCGGCCTTTCTGCGCAAGCAGGCGGACTAGGACGGACCCGTAGGCCCTACGCTGCGCCTGGCAGCGGGGGGCTTTCTACAATAGAGGCATGCTCAAGCAGAGAACCCTCAAGTCCCTGACCCGCGCCGTCGGCGTCGGTCTGCACAGCGGCCAGCGGGTCGAGCTGACCCTGCGGCCGGCTG
The DNA here is from genome assembly GCA_031387285.1 of Betaproteobacteria bacterium. Lineage (GTDB taxonomy): Bacteria > Pseudomonadota > Gammaproteobacteria > Burkholderiales > Burkholderiaceae_C > CAISIP01. Next base: position 1,631 of record JANNDB010000362.1, read on the forward strand.
CGCCGGGGACGGGCATCGTGTTCCGGCGCGTGGATCTGCCGGTACCGGTGGAGATCGTGATGTCGGCCGCCGCGGTCTCTGACACCCGCATGGCAACGACGGCGTCGCATGGCGTGGCCAAGGTGGCCACGGTGGAGCACCTGATGTCAGCCTGTGCCGGACTCGGGCTGGACAACCTCTATGTGGATATCACCGCAGAGGAAGTGCCGATCCTGGACGGCTCGGCGGCGTCGTTCCTGTTCCTGCTGCAAAGCGCCGGCATCGAATGGCAGAACGCTCCGCGCCAGTTCATCCGCGTGAAGCGGCCGATTGAAGTACGCGACGGTGAAGGCGGCGGTGTCAAATGGGCGCGGCTGGATCCGTACCACGGCTACAAGCTGAGCTTCGAGATCGTGTTTGACCACCCGGCGGTGGATTCGACCGGCCAGCGCGTGGAGTTCGACATGGGGCTGGACTCCTATTCGCGCGACATTGCCCGGGCCCGGACCTTCGGATTCACGCGCGACGTTGAAACCATGCGCCTGAACGGCCTGGCGTTGGGCGGCGGCCTGGACAACGCGATCGTGATGGACGACTACAAGATCCTCAATTCCGGCGGGCTGCGTTACGACGACGAGTTCGTGAAGCACAAGATCCTGGACGCCATCGGCGACATGTACATGCTGGGCAAGCCACTGCTGGCCGCCTACAGCGCATTCCGTTCCGGCCATGAACTCAACAACCGCCTCGCGCGCGAACTGCTCGCGCAAAAGGATGCCTGGGAAATCGTGACTTTTGAAGACGCCAAGGCTGCGCCGCGAGGATTTGCGGAGATGGCGCCGGCCTGGTAGCACCGCCGACCCACCCATGTTGCTGGTACGCTGGCTCATCCTGATCCTGTTGCTCGGCGCCGCCGTGGCGTTCGCGTTTTATGCCGGCACCGGGCAGCAGCGCTACAAACGGATCGGCTGGGTCATCCTGAAATGGACGTTGATCGCGGCGTTCGCTTTTTTTGCGGTGCTGGTGATGGAGCGGGTGGGCTGACAAGGCGCTCGCCAGAGTTCCCTGGTGCAAGCAATGTGGGCTGTCGCACATATCGGCAGCAGACCTGGCCCGACAATGGCAGCGCGGCACTATACCCCTCTGCGCCGCACCCGGGCGCATTGCCCGCATTCCAGGGAAACCCATGGTCCGGCTTCAATTTTCCATCGAACTCAGCTACGAAATCGACGCGCCGGGAAGCGATTTCATATTCAACATCCATGCGGCGAAAACACCGCACCAGATCGTGCTGCACGAATCATTGGCCATGAGCCAGCCCGTGAACAGCAACCTCTACACCGACGCCGTCAATCACAACCGGTTCCTGCGTCTGAAGGCCCTGCCGGGGCCGCTCACCGTGCGCTACGACGCCACGGTGGATCTGTTGCACCACACGGCGCAACCTGCGCAACT
>JANNDB010000177.1:0-9919 GCA_031387285.1 Betaproteobacteria bacterium
ACCTTGATGTCGACGCCGATCTCGGCCCAGTGCCGCTTTACCAGTTCCAGCGTGTCGACGGCGTCCGGGTTGAGCGTCGGGATCACGTCGATGGAAAAGAACACTTTCTGGCCATCCGGGCGCAACCGGAACTTGTCGGCATCACGCTTGTTGTAGCCGATTCGGTCCAGGATGTCATTGGCCTGTTTCGGGTCGTAGCTGGTGAACTGGCGCGCCAGTTTCTCGTGGTACCAGGGATGGGTTGGGCGCGGACCGGTCTGGTATGGCTCGGACTGTCCGAGGTAGACGATGTCGATGATCTCCTTGCGGTTGATGCCCAGGGAGAGTGCCTGGCGGAACTGTTTGTTGGCGAACATTTCGCGCATCTTCGCGTCCTTGTGCGTCATGTTCAGGTAGATCTGAACCTGCTGCGACTGCGCATTGACCAGTTCGATCAGGCGGTAACCGCCCTTCTGCATGTTCTGCGACAGCGTCGGCTTGTTCTGCAGCGAGTCGATGTGGCGCTCCTGGATGTCGAGCTTGCCGGAGAGCGCGTCGAGCATCAGCGACTCGACATCCTGCGCGATGCTGAAGGTCAGCCGGTCGATGTAGGGCAGTTGCTGGCCGGTCTGGTCCACCTGCCAGAAGTAGGGGTTGCGCTCCATCACCACACGGGTCACGCCACCGGCATAGGCTTCGGTCACGACCCACGGATCGAGCGTCGGCTTTTCGGTATTGCCCCAGCGCGCGGGAATTTCGATGTCACCGCATTTGGCGCGGAACAGGCCGGCCCAGTCGTTGAAGTTCGCCGCCTTGGCCTCGGTCGCCACATTCGGGTTGTACTTCGGGTGGAACTTGCTGGCGTAGTGCTTGGCAAACAAGGTCGGGTACTGGCCCAGCGGCGTGGCCATGTGCTCCAGGAACATGGCATAGGGCGAGGCAAAGGTGAACTTGACAGTGGTGTCGTTGACCTTGGTGCACTGCGCCGGCTTGCCGCCGATCACCAGCGTTCCCGGCACTGACTTGTACAACTCGGCATTCTTGGCGCAGTCCTCGATGGAGAACACGACGTCGTCGGCGGTGAACGGCTTGCCGTCGGACCATTTCATGCCCGGACGCAGGTGGAAGGTGAATTCGGTGGAAGCAGCGTTGACGTCCCACTTGTCGGCTACACACGGCATCACTTCCGTGAAGGCCAGGTTCCAGCGCACCAGGCCCTGGTTGCCCACCATGCGCAGGATGCCGTTGTGGTCGGCGCTGCCACGCAGGCCGCGGCGAAGGGAGCCACCATAGGTGCCCACTTTGGCGGCTTGAATCACCAGTGGCCTGGACGAAATTCGTTGCGCCAATGGGGGCAGCTTTTTCTCTGTGACCAGCTTGGCCAGCGCTGGCGCCTCCTTGGCTTGCTGTGCCAGCGCAGGGCTGCCGACACCGGCCAACGCCGCGGCTCCAGCGAATCCCTGGAGAACCGTGCGTCGGCGCACGCTCGCGGGACCCGACGGATTAGACGATGGCGAATGCGGCTTGGACATGGTGATGCTCCTGTGGAAGTTTTGCCCATCAACTTTGTCAGACAACTTTTGCACTGTCAACCAAGGTTAAACCCTTAGGTGTATCAAAAGACCGCCTTATAAGCCCAAATGCGCGGAAAAGCGCGCCTATTGGCGAAATTGTTGTCTTACATATAGGGATGTGTCATACAATTATTTTGCCTTCCGACGCTGCCCGGCCGTGTCCCGGTGCTGCCGAACCAGGTTGCGAGCCATGAAAACCGAGCCTCTGACCGCCGAGGAATTCGCCACCAGCGTACTGGCCGTGCCGCCCTTGGCGCGTAATGCCGACCTGTCGCTGAACGTTGCGCAAAACCAGCGGTTGATCCGGCACATGGAAACCGGCGGCCAGCGCATCCTGCTGTATGGCGGCAACGCCAACCTGTACCACTGCGGCATGCAGGACTATGCGCAGATGCTGGAGATGCTCTCTGCAAGTGCCGCCAGCAGCACGCGGGTCATTCCGGCCGTCGGCCCCGACTTCGGGCGGATGATGGAGCAGTCCCGCCTGCTGCGCGGCAGCGGCTACCGCACTGCAATGGTGTTGCCCATGGCCCCCGGCCTTTCCAGCCCCGACGGCGTGGCCGAGGGAATCCGCCGTTTCGTGGACGCTGCCGCCATGCCGGTGACGCTGTATCTCAAGAGTGAACAGTCGATCGACGTGGCGCGTATTGGCACCCTCGTGGATGAAGGGCGCATCCTGGCCATCAAGTACGCGGTGCTGCGGCAAGACCCGTCGCACGACGATTTCCTGCGTGCCCTGGTGCAGCGCATCTCGGCGGCACGCATTGTCAGCGGCATGGGTGAGCGCCCCGCGCCGGTGCACCTCACCGAGTTCAGGCTGGCTTCGTTCACCACGGGTTGTGGCTGCATCGCGCCGCGGGCCTGCATGCAGTTGCTGCGGGCCTTGCAACGCGGTGACAAAACTGCGGCCGAAGCGCTCTACGCGCATTTCATGCCGCTGGAAAATCTGCGCGAGGCCGTATCGCTGATCCGCGTATTGCACGACGCGATCAGCCTGTGCGGGCTGGCCGACATGGGAGCCCAGTTGCCCCTGCTGAGCGCGGTGCCGGCCGAACACCGCGAAGAGACGCGCGCTCTGTCCAGCGCGTTGCTGGCCTTCGAGGCACAGGCACGCGAGGCGCCGGGCGGGCCATGAGCGCAACGCCGGGCCGCCCCAAGCCAGCTCGCGCCGCAGCACGCAGTGCGAAGGTTTTGAAGTGAGCGCGACCATGGGTACCGGTCTGGTGGATCGGGTCTACCGCGAAATCCTCGGCTCCATCATGGAGGGGGAGTTCAAGGAGGGCGACAAGCTTCCTACCGAGCTCGCCCTGACCGAACGGTTTGCCGCCTCACGCCCGACCATCCGCGAGGCGCTCTCGCGATTGCGGTCAGACGGCATCACCAGCACACGCCAGGGCTCAGGCACCTACGTGACACGCCGGCCCGACCCGGATTTGCCGCGCTTCGCGCCGCTGGAGACCATCTCTGATGTTCAGCGTTGTTTTGAATTTCGTATCGTGGTCGAATCCGGCGCCGCCGAATTGGCCGCCGCGATGGCAAGCGATGCTGACCTCGCCGAAGTGGTGCGCTGCTACGAACAGCTCGACCGCGTGATCGCCGCGCATGACGTTGGCGCGGGAGAAGACTTCGACTTCCACCTCGCCGTGGCGCGCGCCTCCGGCAACCAGTTCTTCATCTCGGCGATTGCTTCCATGCAGGCCCAGGTGCTGCTCAGCATGAACCTCATGCGCAACCTGTCGTTGGTCAAGAGCGTGGAGCGCCAGAAGCTGGTCCAGGCCGAACACGAAGTGGTGCTGGAGGCGCTGCGCCGACGCGATGGGCCGGCGGCAGGTCTGGCCATGCGCACCCATTTGGAAAACGCGAAAAACCGCATGTTCGGCAGGTAGAGTGGCCATGCTGTACGAGTTGCGGGTCGCCGGGAACCAAGCACGCATCCTGACGGCAACGCGCGACCGCGTCGGCGAATCACCGGTTTGGGACGTTGCGGCGCAGGCCCTGTACTGGGTCGATATCGAAGGCCGCCACATCCACCGTTTTGACTGGACATCCGGGCAACACCAGAGCTGGGACACGCCAGAGCGCGTCGGCTGCATCGCACTGAGCGGTCGCGGCGGGCTGGTTGCCGCCATGGAGACAGGCATCTTCCAGCTCACGTTGGGCGAACCACCCGAAGTGAAACTGCAATGCCTGGCCGCCATCCGCCACGCCCAGCAACGGATGCGCTTCAACGACGGCCGCTGCGACCGGCAAGGGCGCCTGTGGGCCAGCACCCTGTGCATGGACACCGCACACGCCCCCGCGGCAGGCGCATGGTATTGCCTGGACACGAGTGGCCTGGGCGCTGCACAGCACACCGGACTGACGACGCCGAACGGGCTGGCCTTCAGCCCGGACGGCACGACCCTGTACTTCTCGGACTCGCATCCCAGCGTGCAGAAAATCTGGGCCTTCGACTACGATCTGGCGCACGGACACACCGGAAACGGTCGGCTGTTTGTCGACATGGCACCGCTGCCGGGGCGCCCGGACGGCGCAGCAGTCGATGCCCAGGGCCACTACTGGATCTGCGCCAACGATGCTGGCCTGGTGCACCGTTTTGATCCGGCCGGCCGACTCGTGCAGTCCTACCCGGTGCCGGTACCCAAACCCAGCATGTGCGCCTTCGGCGGACCGCAGCTTGACCAGTTGTTTGTCACATCCATCCAGCCGGCCGATGCGCCGCCCGGCTTGCACGGCGCGGTGTTTGTGCTCGATGTGGGAATCCGCGGCCTGCCTGAGCCCGTGTTCTCGCGTTTTCCGCAGGCGGGCGCGGCGGGAGGGTGCGCATGAAGGCGCCGAATTGGACGCCCCGCTGCCAGTCGCTACCACTGCTGGATGCGTTCTACCGGCCCCACATATTCGTTGTTGGCGGCCCAGCCGCCAATCGCATGGGTTCCCACCTGCGCCGGGTCTTCGGCGGGTGTGCCCGCCAACACCGCGGCCGCGAACACTTCAGCGTTGTCCTCGGGGCGGTAGCCCAGACGGAACGCTGCACTGTTGTCGAAAAAACTGCGCGTGTTGGCCGAGACACCGAACACCACGGCGTAGCGCAACTCCGGGTGGTCCAACCCGATCCGCACCAGTTGCGCGAGATCGCGCCAACTCGACCAGATGGCGAGGCGGCGCCTGTCTACCGGTTTGTCAAGGACGAAGCCGATCCGGATGCACAACACACGCAACCCGTACTTGTCGGCAAACATCGCACCCACCTGCTCGCCAAACGCCTTTGTCAGTCCGTAACGGCTGTCGGGGCGCAACAGGGCGTCAGGCCCGATGCGGCGCGTGCGCGGGTAATACCCCACCACATGGTGCGAACTGGCGAACACCACGCGCTCCACCCCGGCGGCGCGCGCTGCGTCAAACACGTTCCAGGTGCCGCGGATGTTGCCATCGATCTGCGCATCCATGGGTGCGTCCGTGGTGCATCCAGCCAGATGAATCACCGCGCGCACGCCCTGCATGGCACGTGCCAGCGCCTCCGTGTCGCCGATGTCGCCTCGGATCGCTTCCTCGTGTGCGCCAAGGTCAGCCACCTCCAGCCGGTCGAAGAGGCGCAGACGGCGCGTACCGTCTGCAAATTGGCCGCGCAAGCCGGCGCCGACAACACCGGCTGCGCCTGTAATCAGAATGGTCATGGAATATTTCAGTGGGGTGGATCATGAGCCTGGGTACACGCGCGATTGTGCAGTTGCGCGCAGGCGGTGCCAGCGCGCAATTGCTGCCGCAATGCGGCGGCAGGGTTGCCACATTGCAGTTGGAGGGCGCTGGCGGCACACCCGTTGACGTTTTGTATCCCTATCCGCTGGACGCCCCGTTTGACCCGCTGCGCTGGGCCAAAGGTGGCATCTACCCGCTGCTGCCGTATTCGAACCGCATTGCCAACGCCACCTTGCGCGCAGGGGGCCGGGCAATACCGCTGGTACCCCACCCCGACGCCTTGCCGCACGCCCTGCATGGCAACGCCCACCGCCTGCCATGGCGGCTGGACCAACACGACGCACGCTCTGCCGTGCTGCGGCTGGACGCGCCAGCCAACGCCGACTGGCCCTGGCACTACAGCGGCCGGCTGGACATCGGGCTTGACGCCGGCCGTTTGCAGATGCGTATTGAGATCCGCAACGAAAGCCCACGCAGCATGCCCGCTGGCGTCGGCCTGCATCCGTATTTTCAGCACCGGCCGCAAGCCCGGCTTGGTTACTACGCCGACGCCGTGTGGCCACCGACGCCCGAATTCCTGGCCACTGCGTCGCGCCAGCCAGCTGCCACAGAACGCTACCGGCCCGCGCGCTCCTTGCCCGCAGGCGGCCTCACCGACTATGTGGGCGGATGGGATGGCTGCGCCGAAGTCGAATTACCGGGCGGCGCGTGGCTCCGTATCGAGGCAGACCAGCCGTTTGGCCATCTGGTCGTGCACCGCCCCGACAGCCTCGCTTACCTGTGCCTGGAGCCGGTCAGCCACGTGGCGGACGCCTTCAACTTGGCGGCGCAGGGCGTGGCCGGCACCGGCACCTGCTGGCTCGAACCCGGCGCGTCTCTCGCCGGTACCGTGCGCTTCTGTCTTGCCAACCGCCCATGGATCAATACATGAACTTGCCTGCGTCCCCGCCGCCGATAACTGCCGTGCGCGTCACACCCATCGCGTTTCGCGATCCGCCCCTGCTCAACGTGGCCGGTGTACACGAGCCCTGGGCACTGCGCAGCATCATCGAAGTACAAACGCGCGACGGGCGTGTAGGCCTCGGCGAGAGTTATGGCGACCTGCAGACCCTGGCCGATCTGAACCGGGTGGCGCCACAACTGGTGGGCATGGACCCGTTCGACACCAACGGCCTGATACGCGTGGTGTACGCCAACGTGGGCAACAACTCCGACCCAGGCGCCACCTTCGATCCTGCCGGCGACAAGGCGCGCGCTTCGGCGCTGGGCGCTTTCGAAGTCGCCTTGCTGGACCTGCAGGCGCGTATTCTCGACCGCCCCCTCTACCAGTTGCTCGGCGGCGCGGTGCGGCCCGCCCTGCCCTTCAGCGCCTACCTCTTCTACAAGTTCGCGGCACACAAGGACTTCGACGGTTTTCCCGCCGACGATTGGGGCGAGGCGCTCACGCCCGCGCAGATGGTGGTGCAGGCGCGGTGCATGGTCGATCACTATGGCTTTGGCTCGATCAAACTCAAGGGCGGCGTGTTTGCACCGGAGGAAGAAATCCAGACCCTGCTGGCGCTGCGCACAGCCTTTCCCGCCATGCCGCTGCGTATCGACCCGAATGGCGGCTGGTCGGTCGAGACGACGCGGCGGATGATGCCGTTGCTGGCCGCCGATGGTTTGCTGGAGTACCTGGAAGACCCGGTGCGCACGCTGGCGGAGATGGGTGAGGTCGCGCAGTTTGCCAATGGCATGCCGTTGGCCACCAATATGGTCACGATTGCGTTTGGCCACATTCCCGAGACGATCCGGCTCGGGGCGGTGCAGGTGATCCTGTCCGACCACCACTACTGGGGTGGTCTGCGCGCCACGCAGCAGCTCGCGGCCATCGGCCGCACCTTTGGCCTGGGCATCTCGATGCACTCCAACTCGCACCTGGGCATCAGCCTGGCGGCGATGACGCATGTGGGGGTAACCATCCCGAACCTGCGTTATGCCTGCGACACCCACTACCCGTGGCAGGTGGACGAGGTCATCCAGGGTGGCAAACTGAAAATCGAAGGCGGCCAGCTCGCGCCGCCACCCGGCCCTGGACTGGGCGTGACGCTGGACCGAACACAACTCGAGAGGCTGCACCGCAACTATGTCGAATGCGGCATCCGGGTAAGAGACGACGCGAAGGAAATGCGCAAGCATCAACCGGACTTCGACGACCGCAGGCCACGCTTTTGAGCTGGATCAGGGCAAGGCCATGCCTTCACGTGGCGCGCGCGCCGTCCTCCAGCAGCATCTGGGCACCCTTTTCCGCGACCATGATGACCGGCGCATTGGTGTTGCCCGAGGTGATGGCCGGGAACACCGAGGCATCGGCCACGCGCAGGCCGCGCACGCCGTGCACACGCAGGCGTGCATCGACAACCGCATGCCGGGGATCGGGCCCCATGGCGCAGGTGCCGACGGGGTGAAATATGGTGTCGGCCCGCGCGCGGAAATCATCCAGCAACGCCGCGTCCGATGCGTGTCCGCGGCCAGGGACCGTCTCGGACTCGATCACGTCACGCAGCGGCGGGCTGGCGGCCAGCGCACGCAGCAGGCGGGCGCCCGCCAGCGCTTCCTGCAGGTCCAACGCGGTTGCCAGGTAGTTCGGGCGAATCGCCGGTGGCTGAAACGGATCGCCGCTCTGGATCAGGACGCTCCCGCGGCTGGTCGGACGGCAGGCGTGGACCGACATCGAGAAGCCTGGAAATGGGTCGGGGTTCATCGTGCGGCGCTGGCCTGACAGCCGCGTCGTGTAGCTGGCCGGGTTGAAATACAGCTGCAGGTTGGGCCGAGGCTGCCCAGCGTCGGAGCGCACGAAGCCGCCAGCCTGGTTCACGCTCATGCTCAAAGGGCCGGCGCGGTGCAGCAGGTACTGCAGCGCGGCACGCAGTTTGCCACTCCAGGGAGACAGCTGGTCGTTCAGGGTCGGCACACGCGAGTGGTAGCTATGCGTGATGTGCAAATGGTCCTGCAGCCGCTGACCCACCAGCGGTGCCTGTACGGCGGCGCTGATGCCATGGCGCGCCAACAGCTGCGCGTCACCGATGCCGGAGAGCTGCAACAACTGCGGCGAGTTGATGGCGCCAGCGCAGACGATCACTTCGCGGCCGGCCAGGGCCGTCAGCATCCGGTGGCCACGCCAGTACTCCACGCCCACCGCCCGCCCCGCGCGCAACAGGATGCGGGTGGCCTGGGCGCGTGTGTGCAACTCCAAGTTCGCGCGCGCCAGCGCCGGACGCAGGAAAGCGCTGGCCGTGGACTCGCGCCAACCATTGCGTGTGTTGATGGCGTAGATGCCCACTCCCTCCATGCGCGGACCATTGAAGTCATCCGTGCGCGCGAACCCCAGCGCTTGCGCTGCCGCAAGGAAATTGCCACACAGCGGATGGACGCGCGCCGAAATGTCGTCCACATGCAAGGGGCCTCCGGCACTGTGGTAGGGTCCCGCGCCACCGGCATGGTCCTCCGAGGCGGCAAATAGCGGCAGCACGTCGCGCCAGCCCCAACCGGCGTTGCCCAGCCGCTCCCAGGCGTCGAAATCCTCCGGTTGTCCGCGCACATACGCCATCGCATGGATGGAGCTCGAGCCGCCCAGAACCTTGCCACGTGGCCAGTAGCAGCGCCGCCCGCCGAGCGCGGCTTCGGGCTCGGTCTGGTACATCCAGTTGACGGCCGGGTCACGAAAGGTACGCGCGTAGCCTATAGGGATACGCACCCACAGGCGCCGGTCGCTGCCGCCCGCCTCCAGCAATAAAACACGGTTGCGCGGATCGGCTGAAAGGCGGTTGGCCAGCACACAACCGGCGGAGCCAGCGCCAACCACGATGTAGTCCCACTGCGCCATTTGTTCGCGTGGGTTGTGCCGGCTGACCGTTGCGCAGAGCGCGCGGCGCCTACTGGAGAAAATCGCTGACCTGCACGCGCCCGCCCGACCAGCGCAGGCATTGCGCCTCCTGCACCACATGCCAATGGGCCACACGGTCGTCGGATGGTTCGGACGCGATCGTATGGATCTCGCCGTCTGGCGCCTTGTCCTTGGAGCGGGTGCGCGGATTGCCGTAATACAGGGTTGGCGATGCGGCATCCGACGAATACCGGAAAGCCCAGATCACATGGCCGTCGGTGAGGGCGGCCGACATGCGTAGCGGTTCATCACCGTCATGGCGATCCATCACCTTGACGATGCGATCCACCGCGCGCTCCATCGCACGCTGAGGGTCCTCTACCAGGCCCTCGGACAATGCCACCAAGAACAGCGCTTCGCTGTCCGTGGTTCCGACGCGGTTGCGATACAGGTCAGGATGGATCAAGGCCTCCACCTCGCGCCGACACTGCTGCCATTTCCCGATCTTGCCGTTGTGCATGAAGCTCCACTGCTGCCAGGTGAACGGGTGGCAGTTGCTGCGTGCAACGGAGGTGCCGGTCGATGCGCGCACGTGCGCAAAAAACAATCGGGATTCCACCTGGCCGGCAAGCGAACGCAGGTTGTCGTCGTTCCAGGCCGGAAGAATGTCCTTGAACACACCGGGCTGCGTGCGCCGCCCGTACCACGCGATGCCAAACCCGTCGCCGTTGGTGGTCTGCACCGACTGGCGAGCGCGCAGGCTCTGGCTGATGAGGGAGTACTGCTGGTCAAACAGCAGGTCCTC
>JANNDB010000417.1:0-3979 GCA_031387285.1 Betaproteobacteria bacterium
CAGGTGCAGTCGGCCCTGCGCGCCGACGTCGCACCGATGCAGGCGCTGCAGGAGATCAGCAGCACGGTGGACCGCGCCACCCAGTTGGCCAATCAGTTGCTGGCACTGGCCAAGGTGGAGCAGTTGCGCCAGCAGGCCGACGCTGTCACTTCCGATCTCGCGGCCATCGTGCGTAGCGTGGTGCTCGATCTCTCACCCCTGCTGGCAGAGAAAAACCTGGATTTCGAGATCGACACCGTCCCCGCGCTGGTCCGTTCCCACGAATGGATGCTGCGCGAACTGACGCGTAACCTGCTGCACAACGCCATAAGGCACGCGCCGATGGCGTCGCATCTGGCCGTTCGCGTGGCGCTGGCGCAGGGGCGCGCCGTATTGACTGTGGCGGACGGCGGAACTGGCATCAGCGCGGAGTTGCGCAACCGCCTGTTCCAGCCCTTCTCTGCCGGCGACGACCGCAGTGGCTCGGGCCTGGGTCTGGCGATATGCCAGGAGATTGCCCTCGCGCTAGGCGGCAGCATCACACTGGACAACCGCCTGGACGGTCAGGTAATCACGGGCCTGGATGCCACGGTCAACCTGCCGCTGACACGCGCGTTGACTGGCGTATATGGATAAATTGCGTATAGACAAGTGGTTGTGGGCGGCGCGCTTTTACAAGACCCGCAGCTTGGCAACCGAAGACATCCACAAGGGACGCGTCCACGTCAACGGTCAGGAGGCCAAGCCTGCACGCGAGTTGCGCGCCGGAGACACGGTGGAACTGCGTCAGATGGCCGGCCGCCGCATCGTCGTCGTCCAGTCGCTGAGTGACCAGCGCGGCGGCGCGCCAGCGGCCCAACAGCTGTACAGGGAGACGGCCGAGAGCCTGCAACTACGCGCAAGCGCCGCCGAGCAACGCCGCATGGGCACCGAGCCCGCCCTCACGCTCAAGGGCGGTCGCCCCGGCAAACACGACCGACGCGCCGTGCAGGACGCCTGGGGTGAGCGCTGGAGCGCGTCGCTGGACTAGGAGCCTGGGCGCGCAGCCAGCAGACGGTCGGCGTACGCCTGCCAGGCGGCCTTGGTATCCACTCCGTCAAAATGCCCGGCGCGGGCCTGGTCAGCCACCCACTGCTGCTTGTCGGCTATGGAAGCCGTCATCAGTGGCGCAAAACCGGCTTCGCGCACCGTGCTGGCGGATTCGCGCATCTCCTCGGCACGCCGCTGACCGTGTTGCACCACGCGGCTGAAGAAATAGGCGCCCTGCTGCTGCCAGTCGATACTGGGGAAGGTCTCCTGCAGGGTGGCAATCATCTGGTCCTCCACGCCGTACGCGCGCGCCGTGGTGTAGCTTTCGATCACCAGCGCCTCCAGGCCCTTGATCATGACGCTGCGGCACATCTTGATGGCGCTGGCGACACCCAACCGTTCCGACACGACTGTCGCATCCATACCCCAGGCTTGAAGCACCGCTGCCAGCGGCCGGGCATGGGCGCCGCCCAGCAACATCGGAACCCGAATGCCATAAGGTGGAACGGAGGTCATCACACCGGCCTCCACATACAGGGCGCCGGCCGCTTCGATGAGGCGTGCGGCGGCCTGCTTGGTGGCCGGCGAGGCCGAGTTGAGATCGAGGAATACGGCGCCGCGCTGGATGTGGGCAGCCGCCGCTTCGGCGACCGCCAGCGTGTTCGAAGCAGTGACGGCCGAAATCACCAGATCGGCCCGGGCACACAGAGCCGCCATCGACCCGGCGGCCTGCACGCCGGCACCCTGTGCATGGGCCAGGCAGGCTGCACGCGTGTCGGTCTGCGCGAACTTGCTGTCCCAGCTGCTGACGGCGCCCAGGTGATCCTTCAATCCGGCCGAAAAAATGCGGCCGACCTCACCATAACCGACCATACCAAGGTGTTTGAATTGCATATCAGAAGGAACTTGAGGAGGAGACGCCACAGCGAAATCACTGCAACGCGATTTTCGCCCGGCTGATGACCTCGCCCCAGCGCCGCGTTTCGGCCGCCAGCAGGTCTGCCGCCAGCAGGTCTGCCGCCTGCTGCGCCGTCAGACCGGCAACGCCGCCGGCCCCAGACCAAGTGCCAATACACGGCGCCGCGAACAGCGCCGGGCTGGTTCCATCGCCCGGCGCGTCGGATCAGGCACGCAGGGTCTGGTTGAAAAACGCCACCGTACGCTCCCAGGCGAGCTTGGCAGCGCCGGCATCGAAGCGGGGCGTGGTGTCGTTGTTGAACCCGTGCTGGGTTCCGGCATATTTGTGCGCGGTGTGCTGCACCCCCGCAGCCTTCAGCGCGGTTTCGTAGGCGGGCCAGCTCGTATTGATGCGTTCATCCACGTCCGCAAAATGGATCAGCAGCGGCGCCTTCACGCGGGCCGCCTCCTCGACTGCCGGCACATTGCCGTAAAACGGCACGCCCGCAGCCAGGTCGGGCAGACGTGTGGCCAGGAAGTGGACCATGCCGCCGCCATAACAAAAGCCGACGCTGCCGACCTTGCCGCTGCATTCGGGCCGGCTCTTCAATATGGCGGCGCCCGCCAGAAAATCCTCCCGCGTCTTTGCCTGGTCGAGCTTGCCAAACAGGTCGCGCGCCTTGTCTTCGTCGCCCGGGTAACCACCAAGCGGCGCCAGGGCGTCCGGCGCAAACGCCACGAAGTTGTCCAGCGCCAGGCGTCGCGCGATATCTTCAATATGCGGATTGAGGCCGCGGTTCTCATGCACCACCAGAACACCGGGCAATTTGCCACTGGCATTGGCCGGCATCGCCAGGTAAGCCTTCATCATTCCCGATCCGTTGGGCGAGCCGTAGCTGAGCATCTCGGTCCTGATGCGCTTGTCATCCTTGGGCACCACCTGGGCATGGGCGAAATCAGGACTGAGTGACGCGAGCAGCATGCCCGCTGTCACACCACCCACGGCAAACTTCTGTGCCCTCTCCAGAAAGCCCCTGCGGTCGATTCCGCCATGGACATAGGCGTCAAAGAGGATCAGCAGTTCCTGGTCGAAATCGGCGGCGGTCTGGCGTGGCATCGTGGCTCCTGAAAAAGGTGAAGGATAGCGATTGACCCGCGAACACGCAAAAGATTCCACATGCCGTAGTGGCTCCTTGGCAGGGATAACCCTTATGGATCCGTCTGCACCGGCCGCGCCTGATATTGCCGCCGGGCTCGAAGCCACCGCGCGGCTCACAGACGACGAACGCGCGACGCTCGACAGCTTGTTGCGGAAAATCTACCAGTGAGCGTGCGCCCTGGAGCTCAGGGCGCCAGGCCGAGCAGGCGCACGGCATTGCCTTTCACGATGTCCGGCATCACCTCCGGCTTGAAACCTGCCTCTTCAAAATCCTTCATCCAGCGGTCGGGTGTGATCAGCGGGTAGTCGCTGCCAAAAAGGATGCGGTCCTTGAGCAGCGTGTTGGCGTACTGCACCAATTGCTTGGGAAAGTACTTCGGGCTCCAGCCGCTCAGGTCTATCCACACATTGGGCTTGTGGGTGGCCACTGACAGGGCTTCGTCCTGCCACGGGAAACTGGGGTGCGCCATCACGATCTGCATGTCGGGAAAACTGATGGCCACGTCATCCAGATGCATGGGGTTGCTGTACTCCAGCCGCAGGCCGCCGCCACAACGCATGCCGCTGCCGATGCCGCTGTGCCCGGTGTGGAAGATGGCGGGCAGCTTGTGTTCGGCGATCACCTCGTAGATCGGCCAGGCCATTCGGTCATAGGGGTGATAACCCTGCACCGTGGGATGGAACTTGAAACCCTTGACGCCGTTCTCCGCAATCAGACGGCGCGCCTCGCGCGCGCCCATCTTGCCCTTGTGCGGGTCGATGCTGGCAAAGGCCATCATCATGTCGCTGTTGGCGTTTGCCGCTTCGGCAATCTCCTCGTTCGGAATACGCCGGCGCCCCATCTGCGTCTCGGCGTCCACCGTGAACATCACCAGACCGATCTTGCGCTCGCGGTAATAGGCAATGGTCTCGGCA
>JANNDB010000444.1:0-3492 GCA_031387285.1 Betaproteobacteria bacterium
TTGACGATCGCCCCGGCGCCCGCCTTTTTCATCCACTGCGTGTAGCACTCGCGCGCCATGAGGAAACCGCCGGTGAGGTTGGTGCGCACCACTGCGTCCCAGCCCTTGGCTGAGATCGATTCCAGTGGCGCCGCGAACTGGCCGCCGGCGTTGTTGACCAGCATATCGATGCGGCCGAAATCGGCGAGGATTTTCGCAATTGACGTTTTTACGGATTCTTCTTCTCTTATGTCGAGAGGAAAACAAAATGCTTCCCCTCCGGCCTTGGCGATTTCATCCTTCACTGTGGAGAGTTTTTCAGGCTTTCTGCCAACAAGGGCAACCCTGGCGCCGAGCGAAGCCAGCTCGTGCGCGGTGCAGCGCCCGATTCCCGAGCCGCCGCCTGTGACCACCACCACTTTCCCCGCCATCAGGCCGGGCGCAAACGCTGACCGGTACGCCATGCAAACTCCTGCTCAAATTTCGACACGGCCCCGTGGTCCGGGACCGGCTGTCTGATGATACGGGCGTTTATTGCGCGGCCAACAGGCGCCGCGTCACACCTTGGAGAAGTCTGGCTTGCGGCGTTCGGCAAACGCCGCAAACGCCTCACGCGCCGCGGGTTCGCCCAGCAGACGGGAAAAAACGGCGCCTTCCTCATCCATCTGCTTGCGGATCAAAGCACTCTGGCCCATTTTCATCAGGCGTTTGGTTTCCATCAGGGACGCCAGCGGTTTCGCCGCGAGTTTGCGCGCCTGGGTCTGGGCCATTGCATTGGCCTCGGTAGGCGGAACGATGCGATTGACCAGCCCGACCTCGAGCGCCGCCTCGGCCATGAAGGGTTCACCCAGCAGGAGCGCCTCCGCAGCGCGGTGGTAACCCAGCATTTGCGGCACCAGCAGGCTGGACGCCGCCTCCGGGCACAGGCCCAGATTGACAAAGGGCATGGCGAACGCCGCGTTGTCGCCGGCGTAGACCAGGTCGCAATGGAACAGCATGGTGGTGCCGACACCCACTGCCGGCCCGCACACCGCGGCCACCAGGGGCTTGGGGAAAGAGGCAATACCATGCAGGAAACGGGTAACCGGCGCTTCTCCCGCGGCAACCGCAGGCGGTCGATTGGCGAAATCGCCGATGTCGTTACCCGCGCTGAAGACCGTCGGATGCCCTTGCAGCACCACACAGCGCACTGCCGCATCGGCGGTGGCCGCGGCCAATGCGTCGGCCAGTGCCGCATACATGGCCACAGTTAGCGAATTCTTCTTGTCCACCCGGTTCAGGGTGATGGTCATGACGCCGGCTTCGATGTGGGTCAGGATATCGGTCATGGGCCTACTCCTTGTAATAAACGATTTGTGAACTGGTCGCCAGCGGCACGCCGGACTCACTCCACAACTGCGCGGTATGGTCGAAAAAGCCGTCGTGGTAGACCTGCCCGCGTGCCTGCCCGAGCAGAAACCCGGTGCCGCAGGTGCGCAGTTGCGCAGCGCTGGCGTGGAAATACGTTGTCATGGACACCGTGCCAACCGGCACCCTGCGCGGCCGTCGCAGAAACACCCGCGGGAAGAACAGGTCGGCCATGGAGGCAAGGCTGCAGAAATCCAGCGGACGCGGCGGATCATCGCGCGCCCATAGCTGTGTAAGGCTGCTCGCCTCGTCTGCAGCGGCCTGTTCGTCTGCGTTCAGGCTGCGCGGCACGCTGCCCTCCATGAAGCGGATTTCGTACAGCTTGAGCCAGGGTATCGCGCCCGGTGGCCGGGCCCGCGCCAGCGTCAGCGGTGCAGGCACGGAGGGCATGGGAATGTCGCTGGCGCCCCAGGTATGGCGGCGCGCCGCCGTCATGACGGTTGCCGTCAACACGGCGGAAGATGCGCCGGCTCCACCCTGCTGCACCAACTCCACCATCCAGTGTTGTGTAGAGCGGTTGGTACGGGCCGGCCGCGCCACAATGGTGAAAGGCCCCTGTGCCAGGGCCGCCGCGAAGTTGACCGTCAGCGCAACCGGGTCTCCCAGCACATCGGGGTGTTGCATGACGCTGTTGAGCGCCGTGGCGGCCAGCACACCGCCGTAGGGCCCCACCATGTTCCAGTAGCTGGCGCCGCACTCGCCTGAAAACTGGTTCGCCCCTGCGTAGCGCAGCGCGATCGCCTGGTCAAAAGGGTGCGCGTCCAAAAATCAGACCCGCTCGAAGATGCCAGCAGCGCCTTGACCCATGCCCACACACATGGTCAGCATGCCGTAGCGCAACTGCCTGCGGCGCAGGGCATGCACCAGCGTCGCGGCGCGGATGGCGCCAGTTGCACCAAGCGGATGCCCGAGAGCGATCGCACCCCCCATGGGGTTGACCCGGGCCGGGTCCAGTTGCAGGGTGTTGATCACCGCCAGCGATTGCGCGGCAAAGGCCTCGTTGAGTTCGAACCAGCCAATGTCATCCTGCTTCAGACCCGCGTGGCGCAAGGCGGCCGGGATCGCCTCGATCGGCCCGATGCCCATGATGTGGGGCGGCACGCCCTTGCTCGCAAAGCTGACGAAGCGCGCCAGCGGCGTGAGGCCGAACTGCTTGAGCGCCTTTTCGCTGACGAGAATCAGGGCGCCGGCGCCGTCGGACGTCTGCGAGCTGTTGCCCGCCGTGACCGACCCACGCGCCGCGAAGACCGCGCGCAATTTGGCCAGGCCCTCCATCGATGTATCTGCGCGGGCGCCTTCGTCCAGGCTCACGGTGCGCGAAGTGGCCACCACCTCCCCGGTGTCGAGATTGGCGGTGCGGTCGACGACTTCGACCGCTGTCATCTCGGCGCTGAAGTCACCAGCTTTCATTGCGGCCAGCGCCTTGGCGTGGGACTGCACGGCAAACTCGTCCTGAGCGGTGCGCGACACCTTCCACTGGGTCGCCACGCGCTCGGCCGTGAGGCCCATGCCATAGGCGATACCGATGTTCTCGTTGTTGTCAAACATCATCGGCGACAACGAGGGCGAGTTGCCCATCATCGGCACCATGCTCATGCTTTCCGTGCCCGCAGCGATCATCACGTCGGCCTCGCCGACGCGGATGCGATCAGCCGCCATCTGGATGGCGCTCAGTCCGGACGCGCAAAACCGGTTGACCGTGATGCCGCCTACCGAGTTCGGCAGGCCGGCCAGAACCGCACCGATGCGCGCCACGTTCAGCCCTTGCGCGCCTTCCGGAATGGCGCATCCGCATATGAGGTCTTCAATCGCCTTGGGGTCGAGCGTGGGCACCTGCGCCAGTGCGCCATGCAGCGCCTTCACAAGCAACTCATCGGGACGGGTATTGCGAAAAAATCCGCGGTGCGAACGCCCGATGGGCGTGCGCGTGGCGGCGACGATGTAAGCGTCCTGAATCTGTTTCATAGGGCTCCTGATTTTCCGGGAACACCGCGCAACCGGCTTTGCCGGGGCGCTGGTGTTGCCCCCTTGAGGGGCTGAGGGCCGCGGCTCCAGACCGGCCTGCGCAGGTCTGGACGGCCCCGAAGAGCCACCGCTTCTAGCGGC
>JANNDB010000447.1:0-16029 GCA_031387285.1 Betaproteobacteria bacterium
ATCGAGCACCTTGCGCACATACGGGTTGACGGCCAGGTTGTCGACGTCAAACGCCTTGCCGACAGGCGTACCAAACAGCAGGTTCTCCCCCATGGTCGCGTTGCGGTTGTACCGTGCCGCATCAAAGCGCTCAACCAGTTCCACATATCCGGCCGCGACAGGCGCTCACGCATCGTCTCGCGGGCGCGCAGGACATTGGCAGGCAGGGTCGAATGGGTGCCGGTAGGAACCGAGCTTCTGAGTCCGATCTCGAACAAGGTCTCCTCGAGATCCACGGTCTTCAGGATTTCGAGCAGGCGCCCTTCCATCTCCGCCTCACCCGTCACGCCTGCAGAAGCATAGTCCACCCATTGCGCACGGATGTCCAGCGTGCTGTTGCCCGAACGTGCCGCCTCGCGCTTCTGGTTCTCGCGCAACCTGCGTGCCTCACCCTGATACTCTGGCTCTGCGATGGGCCTGTGCTTGAGCCCATAGAGCAGGTTCTCGCGCACGCTCACCGGGAACAGGTAGGCAGCGGCGCCCACATAGGCGACCGAACGGCCGGTTACGGCTTCCGGCGCGCGGGTCAGGTCGATGCCACCAAGTTCAACAATGCCACTGTCAGGCAGCAGCAGGCGCGACACCATCTGGGCCAGTTCGCCGCTGCCTGAGCCGTTCGACCCGACGATGGCGACATGGGTGTCCATGGCAACCTCGAAGGAAACACCATCGACGATCTTGCTGCCCGAATCGTCGACCAGGGACAGGTTGGAAACCTTGAGTGCGCCTGTGGTGGGCAAATGCGGGGCCTCGATCACCTGTTGCATGGCCGGCGCGGCCACGTCGTCGGGAGAGAACTGTTCGATGACCTGGGTGTACTTGATGCTGGCGTCCATCCGCTCCTGATCCCAGTCGATCAGTTCCTTGACCGGCCCAGGCAAGTCCTTGTAGGCCGCAATCACTGCCACCAGAGCCCCTATGTCGAGCCGTCCCACAATCGCCAGATAGCCGCCGACGAGATAGAACAGGAACGGTGTCACCTGTGAGAGCAGGTTGTTCAGGAACTTGATCATGAACTTGCGCTGGAAGTGCTCGAACCTGATCAGGAACAAGCGCCCCAGGCGTGCGGAAAACTCGGCACGTTCGTAGTTCGACGTGTCGTGCGCGTGAATCTCTACAACACCATCCACACACTCGGCAATACGCCCTGCCAGCTGGCGCGCGGCAATCTGGCGCTCGCGCGAAAGCACCAGCAGGCGACGGCGCATCTTCGGAATGATGACAGCCTGTACCAGCACCATACCGAAAGCGACCATGCCCAAATAGACATGCTGGAACAGGATGAAAAACAGCGCCGTCAGCGCCTGCCCCCCGAGGTACAGCGGAGTGATCAGCGCCTCGCCGACAAAACCGCCAAGCGGCTCGACCTCGTCCTTGATCATGGTCGCCATCTCGGCCGACTTGACGCGCCTGAAGTGCGGAATGGGGAAGCGCAGAATGTGGTCGAACAGGTCGTAGCGCAGGCGGCGCAACATGCGCTCGCCCATCCAGCCCTTCATGGTGTTGATCTGGAACTTGATCAACCCGCTGATGATGATCAGTGCCAGAAAAGTGAAGGTCAACGCCAGCAGATACGGCGTGCGCTCCAGCGGTATTCCCGCAAACACCGTCCAGGAGGCACCCCCCAGGAATTCCGGAAGGCCCAGGACCAGCCGCATGAACGGCACAGTCGCATCCGGATTGGGGAAACCTTTGCCCTGTATGGGTTGATTGATGATGGTCTTGGGCAGATCCAGCGATGCGTAGTAAAACAGCATCGACAGGACCACCAGGGGAACGATCAACAGTTGGTCACGCCGGCTGTACCGGAGAATGAAACCAAACAGGCCGCGTTCCATGGAAAGCCTAGTTGTACGGGTCAGCCGCGTCGCGCAGTCCGTCGCCCATGAAATTGAACGCCAGCACGACCACAAACACCGGCACCACGGGCAACAACAACCACGGGTAGAGCGCCACCACGTTGATGTTCAGTGCCTCCTTGACCAGAACGCCCCTGCTTGTGATGGGTGGACGCAGGCCAAGCCCCAGAATTGAATGGGCAGTTTCGCCCAGGATCATGCTGGGGACCGAGAGCGTCAACGAGGCTATCAGGTGGCTGGTGAAGCTGGGCAGCAGGTGACGGCCTATCACACGTGCAGGGCTAGCGCCCATAAGCACCGCCGCAGTGGCAAAGTCCTCCTCGCGCAGCGCAAGAAACTTGGAGCGCACGGCACGCGCCAACCCCGGCCAGTCGAGCAGACCCAGGATGATGGTGATACCGAAATAGATCAGGATCGGACTCCAGTTCACCGGCAAGGCGGCCGAGAGCGCCATCCACAAGGGCAACTCGGGGAAGGAGCGCACGATTTCGATGATGCGCTGGATCACGTTGTCGATCCAGCCGCCGTAGTACCCCGAAATCCCGCCGAGCACGATGCCGATCAGGAAACTGACGGCAATGCCCAACAGTCCCACAGTCAGCGATATGCGCGTTCCATAAATGACGCGCGACAACACATCGCGACCAAGACGATCAGTGCCAAACAGGAAGAATGTACCGCCGTCGGCCGCGCACACCAGATGGAGGCTTGCATCCACGAGACCCCAGAATTCGTATTCGTCACCGCTGCAGAAGAACCGCAGCGGCTGCACCTTCTGTACATCCGGCGTGAACTCGCGCTTCATCGTCTCCGTGTTGAGCCGCATGTTGTAGCCGTAGACGAAAGGCCCCACGAACTCCCCCTCGTGGAACAGGTGCAGCGGTTGCGGCGGCGCATAAATGTGCTGCGAGTCGCGCGTGTTCAAGGCATAGGGCGCAAGAACCTCGGATACCAGCGCCGACGCATACAGCAGCGCAAGGACGACGGCACAGACCACGGCAATGCGGTGCCGACGAAACTTCCACCACATGATGCGCCATTGCGATGCGCGGTAGAACTCCTCCTGCGCGGGCGTCAGGACCTCAGCCGCATGCGGTTCAAACGGCGCTGCGGAAACAAAGTGGGCAAGCGGCTCTGCGCCCGGCACGGCGCTCATTTGCGCGCTTCCCCGGACAGGCGGATGCGCGGATCCAAGGCGGCCAGCAGCATGTCGGACACGAACACGCCCAGCACCGTCAGCATGGCCAGAAACATGAGAAAGGATCCTGCGAGGTACTGATCCTGGCTTTGCAGCGCCTCGAGCAGCATGGGGCCTTCAGTCTGCAGCGACAGTACGACCGACACAATCGCCGACCCCGAGATCACACTGGGAAGCAGATTGCCGATATCGGCGACGAACGGATTGAGCGCCATGCGCAGCGGGTACTTCACCAGCAAGCGCGTCTGGGGCATGCCTTTGCTGCGCGCCGTCACCACATACTGCTTCTGCAACTCGTCAAGCAGGTTGGCGCGCAGGCGCCGGATCATGCCCGCCGTTCCAGACGTTCCGATGACGATCACCGGTATCCAGAGGTGAGACAGCACCGACAGAAATTTCGGCCAGCTCATGGGCTGATCAAGGTATTGCGGATCCATCATGCCCCCGATGGACAGGCCGAACTGCACGTTGGCGAAGTACATCAGCACCAGTGCCAGCAGGAAGTTCGGCGTGGCCAGCCCTACATACCCCAGCAACGACAGGCCGTGGTCACCCCAGCTGTACTGGTGTGTCGCCGCATAGAAGCCAATTGGAAACGACACGGCCCACGTGAACAGGATGACCGAGAAGTTCAGTACGAAGGAAAGCGCGAGCCGGTCACCGACGACATCGAGCACCGGAAGGTTGTGCTCGAAGGACCAGCCCCAGTCGCCCTGCAACAGGCCGGAAAAACCGTTATCACCCGGCCAGATCCCCAACCAGTACGCGTACTGTTCCAGGAAGGGCTTGTCCAAGCCGTACTGGTGGCGCAGAAACTCCACCCTGTCCAGTGCCGCCGTGTCGCCCTGGCTGCGCAGCTCGGCGATCTGGTTGGAGAGGTAGTCGCCGGGCGGCAGCTTGATGATGACAAAGGTCACAAAGCTGATGATCAGCAAGGTCGGGATCATCAGCAGCAGGCGCCGCAGGGTATAGGCCAGCACGTTATCGGTCTCCTCGACAGTCGCTTGTCATTGTGCGCACAGCATCGCCATCGTCAATTCCGGCGGGCATCCGTGAACCAGAATGTATCGGGCTTGTACATGCCGAAGAAGGACCCCGGCTCCCAGTTGTACAAACCCTTATCGGGCACGTTGCGCAGCGCAGTGCTCACCACCACAGGCTGCTGTACGCCGCTTACCACGCCGATGGAGTACTGCTGGTCGGCATGGATGGCCAACATGCGGTGCCAGATCTTCTCGCGGCCCGCACGGTCCTCGCTACGCCATGCCTCGCGCAACTTCATGAGCTCGATCACCTCGGGCATGTCCGGTGCCTCGCCGGTCTTGCCGGCAGTTTCGAAATGCTGGCCGAATTTGGGCCACTGGAGCTGTATCTGGCTCACGGGGGCAAGTTCGTCGGGACTGTTGCTGGCCACGGGGATGCCGTTGTCGAGTCCGAACCAGACCGACATCATGGCCTCGCCCGAAAACACGCGGTTGCGCAGCAGGTCACGTTGCGAGGGCTTGCTGAACAACTTGATCCCGACCTCTTTCCATGTCTCACGAATCAGCTCAAGGATGTCGGTCTGCTCAGTGCTTTCACCAGCGGTCTCGACGATGATTTCCAGGGGCCTTCCATCGGACAGGCGACGGATGCCGTCCGGCCCGCGCTTGAGCCCGATTTCGTCGAGCAGCTTGTCGGACGCCTTGCGGTCGAACTTGGCCCATTGCGACTGGTACTCCTTCTTGTACAACGGGCTGCTATCCACCACCGTGTTGTTGCCCGGATTGGCCAGGCCGAAATACAGTACCTGGTTGACCTGCTGGCGGTCAATCGCCATGGAGAGCGCGCGACGGAAGCGCACGTCGCGCAGCAATTGGCGCCACACCGGGTCATTGGTGTTCAGATTGGGGAACAGTGCGAATTGCGATCCCTGTCCGGTGCGCCACAGCAGTGTGCGGTAGTTTCCGCTGGCCTCGCCCTTCTTGAGAAAGGTGAAGTTATTGAACTGGATGTCGCGCGCCTGCAGATCCGACTCACCGGCACCCGCCTTGGCCGGGATCAGCTTGCCGTCGGCGACTGGCATCACCAGCCGATCAATATAAGGCAATTGCCGTCCGGCCGGGTCAACCCGGTGGAAATAGGGATTGCGCACGCCGACAAAACGATCCGCCGGCAGCTTGGTCGTGTTTATCCACGGCTGCAGCGTCGGCAGATTGGGGTTGTCGTAGTTGTTCATGTTGTCTTCGCGGTTGTGGATCGCCGACCACGTCCGCTTGCCCGGGTCAGACTTCTCGATGTCTGAAACCTTGGGGTTGTACTTCTTGTGGAACTGCTTGAGGTAGTGCGCAGGCCGGAAGATGAACAAGGGCGAAGGCGACGCCATCCGCACGAGGAACTCGGGATTCGGTTTGTCCCAGAAGTAGCGCACCGTGGTCTTGTCGACGAACTCCACTTTCGGTGGCTGGCCCTGCACCAGAAGGTCGGCCGGCGGCCCGGACGGACTGAGGTCCCGGTTATTGGCCACGTCTTCCCAGAAGTAGCGGAAGTCGTCCGAAGTAAAGGGAGTGCCGTCCGACCATTTGTGGCCCTTGCGCAGCTTCATCGTGAACACCCGGTCATCCTTGACCTCGATGCTTTCGAGCAGGTCCGGGACGATCTTCAGGTTGCTGTCGTAGCCCACCAGCCGCGCATAACCATAGACCATCATCATGCGCACGTCGCGCGTGCGGCCAATCAGCATGTTGAGCGTTCCGCCATGCTGCCCTTGCACCAGCGTCTTGCCGTCCATCGCCACCACCAGCGGCATTTCGGGAAGTCGCTGCTTGACGGGCGGCAGCTTCTTGGCCTTCACGTCTTCGCGCAACATCGGCGTTTCGACGGGTTCGGTCGCAGCAGCCGTGGGCGTGAAGCCGGCCAAGGCCCACAGCAGCGGCGCCAGCGAAAGGCTGCGGTACAGACGGCCGGGGTGACGGGAAAACAAGCCAATGTTCATACTTTCAACTCCGCAAGGTCAGCTTCCGCGTGCACGCGGACAAAATGCCGGTCTCCAATGTCCAGCATGCACATCGGCATGGAACTATCCACCCGGAACGGCGCAGGCCAGGCACCCGGAACGGACGCCTTTCCTTCCATCAGCGCATCAAAGTCAAGCTTGCGCTCCAGATCAGGGTTCGGGACTGCCGCCAACAGGGCCCGCGTATAGGGGTGCGCCGGACGGGCAAAAAGTTCTGCAGCCGGAGCGATCTCCACGATACGCCCGGCGCACATGACGGCAATGCGATCGGCGATGTAATGAACCACTGCGAGATTGTGCGAGACGAACAGGTAGGTCAGGTTCATCTCGCGGCGCAAGTCAAGCAGCAGGTTCAGCACCTGCGCCTGCACCGAAACGTCCAGCGCTGACACCGGCTCGTCGCAGATCAGCAGGTCAGGGCCAAGCGCCAGGGCCCGCGCGATACCGATGCGCTGGCGTTGACCGCCGGAAAAACTATGGGGGTAGCGGCGCAGGTGGCGCACGTCCAGACCGACCAGGCCGATCAACTCCTTGACGCGAGCGAAGCGTTCTTCCTCGTCGCCAATGCCGTGGATCACCAGCGGTTCGCTGACGATGTCGTATACCGTCATGCGCGGGTTCAGCGAGCCAAACGGGTCCTGGAAAACAAACTGCACGCGCCGGCGGTACTCGAACAGTTCCGCGCCGGCCAACTGCAGCACGTCGCGCGAAGTGCCACGGTCATTGAAGGTGATTTGTCCTGCGTCCGGTTGCATCGCGCGCAAAATCATCTTGGCCGTGGTGGTCTTGCCACAACCTGACTCGCCGACCAGCCCAAGGCATTCACCGGCGGCAATGTCGAAACTCACGTCATCCACCGCCAGCGTCTGCCCGGCCGGTTTGCCACCAAACCACGAGGTCTTGCGGGTGCCAAAGTGTTTGGTGAGGTTTCGCACCACGAGCATCGGCGCGGACGGATCCGGATTGACCGGGCGTGGGGCGAGGTTTTGCGTCAGGTGCTCGGTCGACACCTGGATCTCGCGGATCGGCGTCAGGCGCTCACCGGGCGCCATGTTGAATCGCGGCACCGCGCGCATCAGTGCCTTCAGATAGGGATGGCGTGCATCCCGGAATACGTCTTCCAGCGTGCCCGCTTCCATGACCTTGCCGTGGTACATCACAACCACTTCGTCGGCCATGTTGGCGACGATGCCCAGGTCATGGGTGATCATCAAGACGGCCATATGCAATTCCGACTGCAGCCGCTTGATCAATTGCAGGATCTGGGCCTGGATCGTCACATCCAGCGCCGTTGTCGGCTCGTCCGCGATCAGCAATGCCGGCCGGCACACCAGTGCCATCGCGATCATGGCGCGTTGGCGCAAGCCCCCGGAGAGTTCGAATGGATAGGTGTGCTCGGCCTTCACAGGGTCGGGGAAACCGACCAGACGCAACATGTCCACCACAGCCGCGCTGCGCTCACTCTTGCCCAAGCCGCTGCGATGCAGGGCCAGCGCCTCGCCAATCTGGTTGCCTATCGTATGCAGGGGCGAAAGAGCCGTCATCGGCTCCTGGAAGATGATCGAGATGCGCCCGCCGCGTATCGATTGCATGCGCGTGCCAAGCATGTCGAGCTTGGCGATATCGACGACGGTGTCCGGGTGCCGGGGGTCGACGAACAGGATTTCGCCATGGTCGATACGCGCCACACGCGGCAGGATGCCCATGATGGACTGTGCCACGATGGATTTGCCGGAGCCCGATTCGCCCACCAGCGCTACCGTCTTGCCAGCCGGAATGCGAAAGGAAACGCCATCGACCGCCTTCACGGTTCCTGCATCCACGTCGAGGTAGACCTTCAGGTCCTTGACCGTAATAACGTTCGCCATGCCCACCCATTGTTGAGACCAGGTGCCAGCGTGTTGCCGCCGGATCGCCGGGTCAGTCCCCTGAACTGGATCGTCTTCTCAGCCTGCCACCTTTGGCAGCGCCGGGCGTAATCATTCGTTTGCAGTATAGAAGATAGGTCAGGCTGAAAAATCCGGCCGGACCCAGCGCACGCCAGAAGCCCGCGTGTGCTCGAACAGCCGCAAGAGGAAGTCCCACGCCGGTGCATCGTGCACCGCGTGGTGGGTCAGCCAACCGGTTGGCTCGGCCGGATCGGCCAGCCCCGAGCGGCGTGCGCGCAGGTGCGCCACGGCCTGGGACAGCACCGCTTCCTCTCCGGCAAAGCCGCGGCCTTTGTGCCAGTCGATGATGTCCACATGGGTGTTGATCTCGCAAAGCCCGGCGGGTGTACGCGTCGTGTCGCGCGGTCCGAACCGGCTTAGGCCGCGATAACCGGCCCCTGGCAACGCCGCCAGCAGACCGGGCGAACCGATGCGGTTCCACGGCGGCACCAGCACGGGCAGCAGCCGCCCGGGCGACAAGCCCTCTATGCGGTTGTACCCGCCACGCAGGCGCGCGAGTGCATCAGCCACCGGCTCGGCTGCGGCGAATTCAGTCTTCTTGGCGCCAACGTCGCTGCGGTTGCGATGGTCCACGCCATGCTGCAGGAGGTTCAACTGGTCACTGTCATGGTGCAAGACCGCCGCGTCGTATTCCTGCGCCACCACAGCCAGCGCCAGTGGAACCTGCTCGGCCTGGGCCAGGTCAAGCAGACGCGTCAGCGCCGGCGCCGGTTTGCCAGCGTCATCGTCGCGCCACCAGAATTCCACTGTGCGGCCGTGATCGCGCCACGACGCCAGTTCATCCTGCAAGGACAGCCAGCCAGCATTCATCGGTAACGCTCCTCAATCCATGCTGCCAGCATTCGGGCACTCTGGTTTGCCCCGTCCATATCGATTCCATCCGGACGCTCGTGTTTGCGCGCCGCGGCAAGGTCAACGGCCGCGGCCAGTGCCTGCGGCGTCAACGCATTCTCATGCAGCAGCTCAATCCAGCCGCGTTGTGCGAGTAATTGGGCACGCAGGCTTTGCTCGATCTCGGAGCCCCCGGCGAACGGCACCAGCACTGCGCGCGCGCCGCATTGCAGGATCTCCATCGTGGTGTTATAGCCCGCCTGGCTGACGGATACCCGGCAGTTGCCCAGCAAATCGCCAAAGTCGGCCCGATGGCGCTCCACCAATATGGCACCCGGCCCCGCCGGGCTGGCCAGTTGCTGCAACGCGCCCACATCGGAGTCACTTGCATTCACGCCAGCCAGCAGGCGCCAGCGCAGCGGTCCCAGCCGCGAATGCGGCCGGGCCGCGATGGCCGTGCGCAACAGCTGCTGCCCTACGGCGCCCCCACCGGCCGAGACCAGTACTTCGTCTGTGCCCGCCGTGCTGCCCGGTACACCGCCCTTGCGCGGTTCAACCACGTAGCCGGTGTAGTGCAAACGGCCGCCCAGTCCAGCGGCATGCTGGAATGTGGCGTCAAACGGCACCACGCCGGCATCACCGTGGACCAGCAGCTGGTCGAAGTCGCGTTCGAAGGCCTGCAGCATCTGATCCTGGCGCGCCGGGTCTTTCTGTCCACCACCCAGCACATCGCGCACCGAAGACACCCGCACGGGCACCGGTGTCCGCGTCCGCGCGGCTTGCAGCAAGGGGAGCAGCTCAAAGCGCATCTGGCGCCGGCCAAACGGAAACAACTCGATCACCAGCGCGTGGGGGTCGGCCTGCTCGTAAGCCTCCAGCAGGAGGGCCGCGCGTGCGGCTTTCCATGCATCGTCCACGGGCTCGCCCCGAACGTCGAGCAGCGTGCGAAACGACAGGTCAGCGGCCCCTGCCGCCGGCAGTTGCACCAGCCTGGCGGCGTTCACTGGCAGCCCTGGCACCGGGTAACCGCCGCTGACCATGGTCACATGCAGGCCGGCGCGCGTCATGGCATCCACCAGGGTAACGGCGCGCTTGTAGTGCCCAATGCCCAGCAGATGTTGGACGTAAAAGAGAACCCGCCTGGCTGTCACGGCGTCGCCCCACCCGGCGATGTGGCCAGAGCAACCAGGTCCAGCGCCACATTGGGTTCTTCCAGTCGGGGCACACCATGGCTGTCAATGCCAAACAGATGCAGCGCCCGCCAGTCCAGCTTCGCCGGGGGCTTGCCCGTCATGTCCCAGCCACAGGCCAGGGCCAGGATGACCCGGATCACACCGCGGTGCGTCACGGCGACGGCAGGTGTTGCGGCAGCGCCGAGTTCGACAAGCCAGGGCCGCACGCGTTGCAGCACCTGCCTGGGGCTCTCACCGCCGTCCGGGGTGAAGTCCATGCCACGGGCTTCGTTGCGTACCATCGCGTCACCCAGTTCGGCGCGTAGTTCGCGCAATGTGCGGCCCTCCCAGCCACCCCACTGCGTTTCAGCCAGGCGTGGCTCGATCCGCGCCGGGGATTCCGACACCAGCTCCGCGGTCTGGCGGCAACGTTGCAAAGGGCTGGAGTAGAGCTGCCAGTTGCCGAAACGCGCAGGCAGGCGTCGCGCTGCCAGGTCCAGGCGGCCTTGCACATCGAGCGCGGTATCGGTCCGCCCCTGGATGCGCCCTTCCCGGCTCCAGGCCGTGTCACCGTGGCGCAGCAATGCCAGCCAGGTCATGACAGCCGCTCCCTGGAAGACGCCGCGCTCTGGGCCAAAGCAGCCAGATGCCGCCGTAGCGACGTGGCCGCCCCCGCCGTGCTGCGCTGCGACGCGACGAATCGGGCCGCGGCGACGCCCATCGCCCGGCGCCGGTCGCCATCGTGCAGCAAAGTCCGGACATGGTGCACCAGGGCCGGCACATCGCCGGCAGGTGCGAGCAGACCGGTTTGTTCGTGCAACACGACATCGGGCACACCGCGCGTGGCGCAGGAAACCACTGGCAGACCGGACGCCTGCGCTTCAAGCATGGCCATGCCATAGGCCTCGTTCACCGCAGGCCAGACGCACAGGTCACTGGCCGCGTAGATGGCGGCCAATTCAGGCGCGGCGCATTCGCCTGCCCATCGCACACGGCCGGGTGCGGCCCGCTCCAGCAGATCGTGCACCGTGTCACGCGCTACGCCATCTCCTGCCACCAGCAATTGCCAAGGCAGATCCGAAAGTTGTGCAAGTGCCTGCGCCAAGAGGCCATAGGAGTCGAGCTTGTCACCCTCGCGCATCATTGCCGCCACGACTATCCAGGGGCAGTGGTCATTCAGATCCCGCTGTGCGGCCAGTCGCTGCCGGTGTGTGGCGCGCAAGGCCGCCGCGGCCTGGTACGGCTCGACATCCAGAAACGGGGGTAGATGAACAATGGGGGCCGCCTCGCCTGCGACCTGGCGCAAACCAGCGATGTCGTCACGCGTCGGACTGAGCATCAAGGCAGCACTGCGGATAGCGTGGATCGTGGCATCGTGACCGTCCGCCCATGCGCCACCCGCGCGTTTGGCGGCATGCGAAGCCTCGGCCACAACATAGGGAATCCCCAGCGCGGCGCAGACCGCCGGCCCGAGCAAATCCGGCGCCTTGTAATACACATGGTAAGAGAACCACAGATCAGGCGCCGCACCGGCCGAGCCATCGGCCCAGCCGGCCAGCAGGCGCTCCACTGTATGACGCGCCTGGTCGCGGATGGCTGCCTGGGCCAGCGCGTTTCCCGCACGCTCGTAGCTGCGCAGCTCTGATACCAGCGCAACCTCGTGACCGGCCAGCGCCAGCGCCTGCATATACAACCTGGCCACGCGCCGGTCGCCCGACGGGGTCGGATGCGCGGGCGATTTCAGGGGCGCGTAGAAGGCGATGCGCATGCCGGATTCTAGTTGCGGGGTAGTGCCGGCCATGCCCCGGCACTCGAGCGCTGGCCCGGTACGTGCGGCCTACAATTTGACCCCAACAGCCCTTGCGCGGCGCCAGCGGATCGGCTGGCGCACCCTCGCACGCGGGTTTGACCTTTACGCCCCAACCCCAGCCTATGTGCGGACTCTTCCTGGTACTCGAACGCAACCGTCTGGTCCACGCGCAGCGCGCGCACCAGGCCACGCAGGCGTTGCGCCATCGGGGACCCGATGGAACAGGCGAATGGCAGTTCCATTGGCATGATCCGGCGCATACGGACGCGCCTGTGGTGGCCGGGTATGCCGGGCACACCAGGCTGTCCATACAGGACCTGGCAACCCGCTCTGACCAACCTTTTCGCCGGGGCGGCAGAACACTGGTCTACAACGGCGAGTTGTACAACTTTCGTGCGCTGCGAGACCAGCTCACGCGCACCGGATCACGCTTTGAAACCGGGGGCGATACCGAAGTGTTGCTGGAGTTGCTGTCGCAGCATGGCGTCAACGGCCTGAATCAGGCCAACGGCATGTGGGCCTTCTGCCTGTTTGACGAAGCGCGCGGGCAACTGGTCGCGGCGCGCGACCGCTACGGGAAGAAGCCGCTGTTTGTTTACCGTGACAACGAAACTGTCTGTCTGGCCTCGGAAATCGCGCCCATTCTCGGGTACCTTGGCAGGCGCCCTGTATTGCGACAGGAGGCACTGGACGATTTTCTGTGTGACGGCTGGTTGTTCCCCGACGCAGATGGCGGGACGCACATTGCCGGCATCCAGCAGGTTCCGGCCGGTTGCGCCTGGACTTTCGACCTGAAGCGCTGGGAGTTCCAGCAGGAGCGCTATTTCGACCTCGCCACCCATGCGCGTTCCGCGCCACCCGACCCAGGGCAGCTGGTCGAATTGCTGCGCGATGCCGTCCTGTCCCGGCTGGTGTCCGATCGCCCGGTCGGGTTGTTGCTGTCCGGTGGTGTGGACAGTTCGCTGATTCTCTCCATCCTCTACGCGTGCGGCCTGGCGGGCCAGGTGCACTGCTTCACAGGGGATGCCGGCAAGAGCGACGACGCGGTGTACGCGCGCCAGTGTGTGGAGCAACTCGGCATACGCGCCATCAACGTGCCACTGGACTATGGCACTGGCGGCATGGAGGGTTTCCTGCAGGTGTGCCGGCGTCAGGAGAAGCCGTTTCCTTTCATCGGCAATGCGCTGGCCATGCCGCAGTTGTATGCGCAGATCGCCGCCCACAACGTGCCGGTGGTACTGGACGGCACCGGCGGGGACGAGATTTTCGCGGGGTACTGGGATCGCACCTACCGCTTCGCGCTGATGCAGGCGCGCGCCGAGGGCGATGAAGCCTGGATCGCCGACTCACTGCGTGCCAATGCAGACAACCACAAAGCCATGATCGCCGCCCGCGCGGTGCTCGGGGACGCGACATTGCAGGCGCACGGAATAACTCCCACCCAGGCCTTGGCCGACCCCCCTGCCATCCGCCGTTTTCTGCGGCCAGACCTTGTCGACCGGCCGGCACGGGACGCGCTGGCCACATTCGAGGGAACACTCGGCGATGCGCTGGTATGTGACGCTGCACGCGGCAGGCTACCGGAATGGCTGTGGCAGAACGACCGCAACGCCATGGCCAGCGGAATTGAAAACCGAAGCCCTTTGCTGGACCACCGGCTCGCGCCCTGGATGCACAGCGCCATGCGCGGCAAGTTTTCGGGGCCATGGAACAAGCTGGAACTGCGCACGGTGTTCTCCGACTTTCAGCCGCTTGCTACCCAATGGCGCCGCGACAAGCAGGGATTTCGCTGGGTCTACAACCGCTTCCTGCGCAGCAACCGCAGTGCGGTGCTGGAGCTGGTGGCGAGTTCACAGCTGCTCCCGCACCGGGTGGACGTGTCGCCGCTGCTGGATGCCGCACGCCATGACGATGCAGTGCTGGAGTGCGCCTTGCTGCAGCGGATGTTGTGTATCGCCGGGCTTGAGGAGACGATGGGCCTGGCGGCCGACAGCCGCCTAGGCTGACTTGCTCTGGCAGAACTTGTCGGCCAGGCGGCGCAAATTGGCCTGCGCGGTAAATTCGCTGGCTACCCGCAGCTGACCCGCGGCCCCCAGGGTACTGCGCAGCTCAGGACTCCGGATCAGCCGCGCCAGGCCGGCCGCCAGCGCCGCTGGCGATTCTGGCGCGACCAGCAAGCCGGTCACTTCATTGCGGATGAGTTCGTGGATCGCGGACACGTCGGTGGCAATACAGGCCAGGCCCTGGCTCTGTGCCTCCATCAGCACATTGGGGAGGCCATCGCGGTCACCATCAGTGGCGATGCGGCTGGCCAGCGCGAACAGATCTCCTTCCCGGTAGACCGTGAGCAGTTCGTCCTGTGCCATGGCACCGCGCCATGTGATGCGCGCACCAAGTCCCAGGCGCTGCGCCTGCTCGCCCAGTACAGCACGCAAGGGGCCGCCGCCAACGTGTACCAGGCGCCAGTGCAAGTCTGAGGGCAGCTGTGCGAGCGCCTCCAGCAGCACGTCGGTGCCCTTTTTCTCAACGAGGCGGCCCACCGATACGATTTGCACCGGCGCGGCGGGGCCCGATCCATCGCGGTACCGGGCGCCCGCCACCGGTGCTGCAAACCGGGACAGATCCAGACCGTGGTAGAGCAGATCAACACGCCCGGCTGGTGCCAGGGTGTCGAGATAGTCGCGATTGGTTGCCGTGCAGGTCACCAACCAGTCGCAGGACGCCAGCTTCTCGCGCAGTTCCCATTGGGGCGACGTCCAGATATCCTTGGCATGCGCCGAACCCGACCAGGGCAGTCCCCGCATGAGCGCGGCGTACCGGGTCACCGAGGCTGGTGTATGCAGGAAATGCGCATGCAGGCGAACGACGTCGGCGCCCAGTTCGCTGGCCAGCACCAGCGCCTGGCCAAAGCGGCGCACCCGGTTCGCGCTACGATCGCGCAGCAAATCGCGCAGCCAGGTATTGCGAGCGACCGCATAGCCCGACAGGCCCCGCACCCTCCACCAGGCCTTCAGAACCCGCGGCAGGTCATCGCGCAGGTACTCCGGAAGATAGTTAACCGGGGCCTTGATCTCCGCGTGCACCGGATGCACGGCCTTGTCGGTCGGGTGGCGCAGCGCATAAATGCGCAGGCGCATGCCGAGCTTCTCCAGGCCTGCAATTTCCTGCGCAATAAATGTTTCCGATAAACGCGGATAACCCTTCAGGACAAATGCGACCGGTCCGGGTGCGCCGGCGCGGTTTGTGTCAGCCAATCCGGGCCACCGCCGGCGCGGACACATCCTCGATGGTCTGGAGCCAAGGGCCTACCAGCTTGGCCACGTTGGGCAAGCCCTCCAGCAAGCCGGGCACGACGATCTCGGACGGCAACTTCTGCCGGGGCAAGGCACGCAACGCGGCGGCCATCACCGTCGGATCATGCTCCCCGTCTTCGCTGAGCATGCCGATCAGACCCAGTTTGGCCGCGCTTGAGGCGCGGATGAATTGCTCCAGGCGCGGCGTCGTGCGCGGAATGATCAGCGCGCGCTTGTCCAGCGAGAGCACTTCGCAGAAGGTGTTGTAGCCGCCCATGGCCACCACGCCCGCAGCGCCAGCCACCAGGGCCTCGAGGTTGCTGTGGAAGGTGATCGCATCCACCCGCTTGAGGCGCGAGGCGCGGTTCATGAACTCGGTCTGCCGCTCGGGCTGCATGAACGGCCCCAGCACCAGCAACGCCGGGTAGGGCAGCAGTGGATCGTGTTCGTAGGCCTTCAGCACCCAGTCGATCAAGCCCTCGCCATCACCGCCGCCACCTGTCGTGACAAGGATGTAGGGCTTCTTGGTGATCTCCGGCAGGCGCGGCGGCGCGCCGCCAGTGGACACCTCGCGCGCGAGGTAGCCTGTGTAGGTGATTTTCTTCTTGACACTTGCCGGCAGCGCGATGCCGGCACGCGGCTCACATATTTGCGGCAGGCCGTAGATCCAGATCTCGTCGTAAATGTCACGCAGCGCGGGCAGCACCTTCTTGCGACGCCACTCGGGCACCAGCAACTTGGGCTCGTCCATGACGTCCCGCAGGCCAAGCACCAGCCGCGTCCCGCGCTGCTTGAGCATTTCCAGCGTCTCGAGTACCTCACCGCGCAACCCGAGCGGCTCCTTGTCGACGATGAACACATCCGGGTCGAACATATCGGCCGT
>JANNDB010000505.1:0-2723 GCA_031387285.1 Betaproteobacteria bacterium
TTCGCATACGAAATGCGCAATGCGTTGTCGCATGGCTACTTCATCGTGGACCACGGGGTTGTTTGGCGGACGATTCAGCAGGATCTGCCAAATCTGAAGGCGCAAATTGCGACTTTGTTGTGAGAGTGGCGCGCTGCGGGACGATCTAAAGATTCCAAAGTGACAGCACGGCGTCATTAGCTCCAAACGGAGTGAGGGCCATAGTTCACCCCAGCATCGGCACCAAATCCGGATCCCCCTTCGCCATCGCCCGTCGATACGCTGCCCGCTCACCGATGCGTTGCAGGTAAGCCCGAATATTCGGATAAGCAACCAGTTCGAACGCCTGAAACATCCGCATCGTCGTGAGCGAGAACACGCTCATGATGTCTGCCGCGGTGAACTCCTGACCCGCGAGGTAGAGCACCTTGCCGAGCCGTGATTCCATGTGGCCAAGCGCGCGGCCCAGCCGCTCCATCGTCGACGTGTGCACCGGATGGCCCGCGGCCAGGCCGGCCCGGCTCGCGACCAGCAGACGCATGATCACCGGCTGCGGGTTGCCGTTGGAAAAGTGGAACCAGTAGAGGAAGTCCGCGTAGTCCGGATGTACTCGCAACCGCCGGGCCCCCATTGGCCAACGCGTCCGAACCAAAGGTCGGCAATATCAATTGATAATGGACCAAAAATGGTCCACAATCAGGCCGTGTTGCTGAAGCTCTCCGCGGCCTTTTTTGCCCAACCAGGCTCTGACCCGCCTTCGCAGCCGGTTCGGGACTGGTTACGGCACTTGCCGAGGGAAGACCGGGTCGAGATTGGAAGCGACATTCAAGCCGTTCAGCTTGGTTGGCCTCTGGGGATGCCATTGGTAAAGCACTTGCGGGGCGATCTGTGGGAGGTGCGATCCACCCTTGGCACTCGGATTGCACGTGTGCTGTTTGCGGTGGACGGCAGCACTATGTATCTGTTGCATGGCTTCATCAAGACGAGCCAGAAGACGCCACCGAAAGAACTGGCACTCGCCGAAAAGCGTTGGAAGCAGATCAAACCGTAACCATGTGCCGCCTCAATCCGAAGGAGAGTCAGGATGCCCAGGAAAATTGACAGAAAACACGTTGGTCAGGATTTCGATGAATTCCTGGCGGAGGAGGGAATCGCCGATGACGTGGAGGCGCGTGCCATCAAGAAAGTGGTCGTCGCTTTGCTGGAGAAATCGGGCATGACGCAAGTCGAACTCGCGAAACGGCTGCATACCAGCCGTACCCAGGTTCGCCGTTTGCTCGATCCGGCCAACACGTCCATCACGCTTTCCACCTTGCAGCGCGCGGCTGATGCGGCGGGGCATCGGTTGGTCGTGGGTTTTGAGCCTCTACGTGCGACTGATCGTGTACATGCCTGATCACCGCTGCCAAGAGCGTGGCGCCCGGCCTCACCCCAGCATCGGCACCAAATCCGGATCGCCCTTCGCCATAGCCCGTCGATACGCTGCCCGCTCACCGATCCGTTGCAGGTAAGCCCGAATATTCGGATAAGCAACCAGCTCGAACGCCTGAAACATCCGCATCGTCGTCAGCGAGAACACACTCATAACGTCCGCCGCCGTGAACTCCTGGCCTGCGAGGTAGGGCACCTTGCCGAGCCGTAATTCCATATGGCCGAGCGCGCGGCCCAGCCGCTCCATCGTCGACGTGTGCACCGGATGGCCCGCGGCCAGCCCGGCCCGGCTCGCGACCAGCACACGCATGATCACCGGTTGCAGGTTGCCGTTCGAAAAATGGAACCAGTACAGATAATCCGCGTAGTCGGGATGTTCCGGGCCGGGCTTGAGCCGGCCGCCACCGTGTTTGACGATGATGTATTCGACGATGGCCGCCGACTCTGCGAGCAGCAGGTCGCCATCCTCCATCAGCGGTGCGGAACCCATCGGATGCAGGGCCCGGAGCTCGGGCGGCGAGAGCCGGGTGACGGCGTCGCGCGTGTGCTTGTGCAGCTCGTAAGGCAGCTCCAGCTCCTCGCAGAGCCAGACGATGCGTTCCGATTGGGAGTGGCCGAGGTGGTGGATCTTGAGCATGGTGTCTGAAACTTCGTGTTGATGGCCGGGCCGGCCGCAGCGGGTACTAACTCAGGTGCTTGCCGATCAAGCCGGCGAGCTCGAACATCGTCACCTGCGGCCTGTCAAACACCTTGCGCAGTTTGTCGTCGGCGTTGATGGCGCGCCGGTCCTTGGCGTCTTGCAGGCCATGGGCCTTGATGTAGTCCCATATCTTCTTGACCACTTCGGTGCGCGCGTAGCGGCCTTCGCCGATCACGGCAGCAAGTTCGGCGCTTGGCTGCAGGTTGCCTGCCCTGGGCGCTGCCGCCTTCTTGGCCGGGGCTTTTTTGGCAGCGGACTTGGCCGCGGGCCGTGCCGCGGCTGATTTGCCGGCGGCAGTCCGTTTGGCGGGTGCGGCCTTCTTTGCTGCGGGCGCAGCCGGCTTTTTGGCGCTGGCTGGCGCGGCTTTCGCCGCTGCGCCAGCGCCGGATTTTGCGGCTGCCGTCTTGCGCGGCGGGAACTTGCTTGGCGCGAACTCGAAGCCGACCTTGCCGGCCTCCGCGTCCCAGGCCAGCATGGCCTTGAACGCGCGCCGGGTGCGCATGGAGACAAACTTGTCGAGCAGGTCGGTCTTGCCGGTGGCCAGCAGCTTGATGATCTGTTCGCGCGTCACCGGCTGCTGCAGGATGATCTGGCCGGACTTGAAATCGCAGCT
>JANNDB010000629.1:0-11715 GCA_031387285.1 Betaproteobacteria bacterium
GCCCGCATGTAGCCGTCGGGCAGGATCATGCCGGACGATGTCTCGACATGCGGGGCGAACACGACGTCGGGACGCTCTGCACGGATGCTGGCCACGACCTCGTCGATCGGCGCCGGCGCGAACGGCGCCGTGGCGCCGGCGCCAACCCGGCGCGCCTTGTGCACGATGGACTGGGCGGGAATTCTGCCCATGTCGAAAATCTGCGTCCAGCGGTAGCTGAACCAGCCGTTGCGTACCACCAGCACCTTCTTGTCAGTGGCAAACTGGCGCGCGACAGCCTCCATGCCGAAGGTGCCGCTGCCCGGCACCAGAATGGCCGAGCGGGCGTGGTAGACCTCTTTCAGGATGCTGGAGATGTCGCGCATCACGCCCTGAAAACTCTGCGACATATGGTTCAGCGCGCGATCGGTGTAGACCACCGAAAACTCGAGCAGGCCGTTGGGGTCGACGTGGGGAAGCAATCCAGGCATAGTGATCTCCGGTAGGACAATCCGCCATTCTGGCAGAGCCCGCCCAATCCTGCCATCGCGCGCGTCCCTCGGCAGCTGTCAGGCGCAGCCGTTGCCCCGGCGGATCCAACGCCACCTTGCTTGCGGGAACTGCACCTCCCGTCGACGCAAGCCGTGCCGTGCTGAAACTACCAGGCGTCTATGGTGGGTGTCACGGGGCCGGCGATGGCCTGCCCGCACGCCTGCAAACTTTGCACCAGCCAATGGCGCGTTTGCGCCGGGTCGATGACGGCATCGATCTCCAGCGCCGCCGCCATGTTGACGGCGCTCCCCTGCTCGTATTTGCTTTGCACCAGCTTTTCGAACAGCGCATCGCGCTGCGCGCCCTCGGGCACCGCCTCCAGCTCCTTGCGATAACCCAGGCGCACATAACCTTCCAGCCCCATGCCACCGAACTCTCCGGTTGGCCAGGCGGCCGTGAGCATGGGCGCATGCAGACTGCCGGCGGCCATCGCCATCGCGCCCAGGCCGTAGCCCTTGCGCAACACGATACTGATGAACGGCACGCGCAGATGCGCTGCACAGACAAACATTCGGCTGACATGGCGCACCTGCGCCTTTTCCTCGATATCCGGCCCGACCATGAAACCCGGCGTATCGATAAGGCTGATGAGCGGCAGGCCGTGCGCGTTGCACAACTGCATGAAACGCGCCGCCTTGTCGCCGGCATCCGCATCGATGGCGCCGCCCAAGTGCAGCGGGTTGTTGGCGATGATCCCCACTGGCCGCCCTTCCAGGCGGGCCAGCACCGTGTGAATGCCCGCACCAAAGCCGGCGCGCAACTCCAGCACCGACCCCAGGTCGGCCAGCCCCGTGATCACCGAGCGCGTATCGTAGACGCGCAGGCGGTTTTCCGGGACCGCATGGCGCAACGCGTGCGCGTCAGGCGCTTGCCATTCCTGAAGCGATCCCTGAAAAAATGACAGGTACTGGCGCGTCAAACGCACCGCCTGCGCCTCATCGTCCACCAGCAGGTCGATCACCCCATTGGCCGACTGCACACCGCTGGGCCCGATCTGCTCCGGCGTGTAGACCCCAAGGCCGCCACCTTCCACCATGGCCGGCCCGCCCATGCCAATGTTGCTGTCGCGCGTGGCGATGATCACGTCGCAACACCCCAGCAAGGCCGCGTTGCCTGCAAAACAGCGGCCTGCCACCACGCCGACGATCGGTGCGACCCCGTTGAGCTTGCCGAAACTCACCCAGGTCGGGCCATGTAGACCGGCCACGGAGATGCTGTCGGTGTCCCCCGGGCGACCTCCGCCGCCTTCGGCGAACAACACCACGGGAAGCCGGTTTTGCAGCGCAATGCCCAGTAGCCGATCGGTCTTCTGGTGGTTGCGCTTGCCCTGGGTACCTGCCAGCACCGTGGCGTCATACGCCAGCACCGCGGTTTTTGCCTTTTCCGCGCCGAACGCGGCGCCGTTGACGCTGCCGATGCCAGTGACCATGCCGTCCGCCGGCGTATTGCGGATCAGGTCATCTGCGCTGCGCCGGCCACTCTGGGCCGCCACGGCAAGCGCGCCGTATTCGATGAAACTGCCCGCATCACACAGGTCTGCAATGTTCTCCCGTGCCATGCGCAGACCCAGGCCATGGCGCTTGGCCACGGCCTGCGGCCGGCTGGCGTCCAGCGTGAAAGCGTGGCGATCGATCACTTTGCGAAGGTCGGTTCGCAGCGCTGCGCCGGCAACTGCGGCGCCGTCGTCCTTTTGGGCTGCGGCCGGCAGTGCCGCATTCTGCGCAGCGTTCGGCTCGAGCGTCAGCAGCGCCGCGCCTTCATCGGCCGTTTCACCCGGGTCGAAAAAAAGCTCGATCACCCGCGCGTAGGAGTCTGCACGCACTTCGTGCTCCATCTTCATGGCTTCCAGAATCACCAGCAGCGCACCGGGGGCGACGAGGTCGCCCGCTTGCACATGCCATTGCACGATCTGGGCTTGCAGGGGGGATCGCAGTTCAGTCATGCCAGCATTTTCCGGCAGGTCCGACCATGGGCCGGGTCAAGCACGGGACAGGGCCACGGGTAATGGCGCACGGTACCGGCGAACTGGGAGAATCCGTACATGAACCTCATTCCCCTGATCGAACTCAGCCGCGGCGGCACGCCCGAATGCCTGCACTTCGGCGCGGTTGCCGTCGTCAACCGCAGCGGCAAGCCGGTGGCCCAGGCCGGCGACCCGCATTGGCGCACTTTTTCACGCTCCACCCTCAAAGCCTTGCAGGCTTTGCCTTTCATGCAGGCTGGAGGTGCTGCCCATTTCGGCTTTGCCTCCGAGCAACTTGCCATGCTCTGCGCCAGCCACAACGGAGAAGACAAACACGTCGCCCAGACCAGCACCATGCTGGGCAAGGCGGGCCTGGGTACTGCCGCGTTGCGCTGCGGCTGCCACGTACCCGGCATCTTTGCCGCGCTGGAAACCAGCCCGGCGCCGGACGCTGTTTTTGACGAGCGGCACAACAACTGCAGTGGCAAACACGCCGGGTTTCTGGCGTACTGCGTGCAGCACGGCCTCGCGCTGGACGACTACATAGCTCCTGCCCATCCGCTGCAGGTGGCGATACGGCGCGATGTGGCGCGTGCCACCGGCATGGACGCCAACGACTTTCGCATGGGCATCGACGGCTGTTCCGCACCCAACTACGACCTGCCGCTGCACAACCTGGCCTGGGGGTACGCCCGGCTGGCTTCGGGAGCACAGGACCTGGAGTTCGGCGCCAGCTTTGCCGCCCTCTCCGACGCCATGACGACCCATCCCGACCTGGTATCCGGCACGGCGCGCAACGATCTGGCCCTGATGCAGGCGGGCCGCGGCGACTGGGTCACGAAGATCGGCGCCGATGGCGTGCAAGTGGTCGGCAGCAAGAGCCGGGGCGAGGCCTTCGCGATCAAGATCATTGACGCCAACAAGCCCGCGCTGTACGCGGCCACGGTGGAGGTCCTGGAGCAGTTGGGCTGGCTCGACGACGCCCAGCGCGAAGACCTGCGCCCATGGCGCGCCCAGGAGATCCGCAATGCGCGCGGGCTGCTGGTCGGGGCACGCAACCCCGTGTTCCAACTCGACGCTGGTAAACACTGATACCCGTGCTACCGCCTTGCGGCAGAATGAAGCTTTGATTCCCCCTTCTCCAGGAGCCCATCTTGAAAACTCTCTTTGTCCGATCTGCTGCCGCGCTGGCGGTTGCCGCCGCTTTTGCCTTGCCAGTCAACCTGCTGGCAGCTACCCCGAAAGACACGCTGGTGATCGCCTGGGCCATGGACGACATCATCACCATGGATCCCGGAGAAGCCTTCGAGATTTCGGCTGGCGAGATCATGGGCAACTCCTATGATCGCCTGCTGCGCTACGACGTGAACGATCCCTCCAAGCTCATACCCGATGTGGCCACCAAGTGGTCTGTCTCGCCCGATGACAAGACCTACACCTTCGAAATCAAGCGTGGCGTCAAATTCGCCTCAGGCAATCCACTCACCGCCGAAGACGTCGCCTACTCGCTGCAGCGCGCCGTGATCCTGGACAAGACACCGGCCTTCATCCTTACCCAGTTCGGCTTCACCAAGGACAACGTCAAGGACAAGATCCGCGTAGTGGACTCCCACACGCTGGTATTGCAGACCGACAAGCCGTATGCGCCTACTTTCGTGCTGAACTGCCTGACGGCCAACGTCGCCTCCATCATCGACAAGAAGCTGGTGCAGGCCAACGAGAAGGCCGGCGACATGGGCTACGCCTGGCTCAAGACCAACTTCGCCGGCTCCGGACCGATGAAGCTGCGCGAGTGGCGCGCCAATGAAATCGTGGCCCTGGAGCGCAACGACAACTACCACGGAGCCAAGTCCAAACTGGCCCGAGTCATCTACCGGCACGTGAAGGAAGCCGCGACCCAGCGCCTGCTGCTGGAAAAAGGTGATGCCGACATCGCCCGCAACCTGTCGCCCGAAGACCTGAACGCGATGGCCACGAACAAGGACATCAAGACAACCGCCACGCCCAAGGGCACGGTCTACTACATGGGCCTGAACCAGAAGAACCCGAACCTGGCCAA
The DNA here is from genome assembly GCA_031387285.1 of Betaproteobacteria bacterium. Lineage (GTDB taxonomy): Bacteria > Pseudomonadota > Gammaproteobacteria > Burkholderiales > Burkholderiaceae_C > CAISIP01. The sequence continues at coordinate 4,554 of JANNDB010000629.1, forward strand.
ACCCGAGGTGCGCGAAGCCATGAAATGGCTGGTCGACTACAACGCCATCGGCGCCACCCTGATCAAGAACATCGGCATCGTGCACCAGAACTTCCTGCCGGTCGGACTGCTCGGCGCAAGCACCACCAACCCCTACAAGCTTGACGTGGACAAGGCCAAGGCGCTGCTGGTCAAGGCCGGGCTGCCCAACGGCTTCAAGGTCACCATTGACATGCGCACCCAGCAGCCGGTGCAAGGCATCACCGAAGCGTTCCAGCAAACCGCCAAGCGCGCCGGTATCGAGATCGAGATCCTCCCTGGCGACGGCAAGCAGACACTCACCAAATACCGAGCCCGCACCCACGACATCTACATCGGCGCGTGGGGCGCGGACTACTGGGATCCGCACACCAATGCCGACACGTTTGCGCGCAATCCGGATAATTCGGAGACGCCGAAGTCCAAGCCACTGGCCTGGCGCAATGCCTGGGATATCCCCGAACTGACCAAGAAGGCGGATGCCGCGGTACTGGAACGTGACGGCAAGAAGCGCAAGGCCATGTACGAGGAGATGCAGGCCGATTTCCGCAAGAACAGCCCGTTCGTCATGCTCTACCAGCAGATCGAGGTCGCGGCCTATCGCAGCAACGTGAAGGACCTGAAGATCGGGCCGACCTCCGACTCGACCTACATGTTCAAAGTCTCCAAGTAAGCAGGCGGGATCGGGTCTGCCTTGAGCGCCGCCGCACCAGCGACGGTGGGCCGCAGTGGCGCTGCGCGCAGCAAGCGCGCCCTGCGTTCCGTCACCAGCTTCCTGGGGGTCATCATCCTGACCTACCTGGGACTGCTGGCGGTCACTTTTTTCATCGGCCGCGTCATCCCCATCGATCCGGTGCTGGCCGTCGTGGGCGACCGCGCGCCCGAACACGTGGTGGCGCGCGCACGTGAGGAGATGGGGCTCAACAAGCCGCTCTACCAGCAGTTCTATATTTACATCTCCAAGGTCGTGCGGGGTGACTTCGGCACCTCGGTACTGACGACCAACCCGGTGCTGCAGGACATCCGCAAGACCTTTCCGGCCACGATAGAACTGGCCACGCTGGGCATCATCATCGGCGCCGGTATTGGTGTGCCGCTCGGCGTATGGGCGGCCGTGCGGCGCGGTGGCCTGGTCGATCAGGTGGTGCGGGTGATGGGTCTGATCGGCTATTCCGTGCCGATATTCTGGCTCGGCCTCATGGGCCTGGTGCTGTTCTACGCCAAGCTCGACTGGGTCGCCGGCCCGGGGCGCATCGATGTCAGTTATGAGTTCACCGTGACCTCGGTCAGCGGTTTCCTGCTGCTCGACACCGCGCGCGCCGGCGAATGGGAGGCGTTCGGCAATGTGTTGTCGCACCTGATCCTGCCGGCCTCGCTGCTCGGCTATTTTTCGCTGGCCTACATCAGCCGCATGACACGCTCCTTCATGCTCAACGAACTGGCCCAGGAGTACGTGATCGCCGCGCGCGCAAAAGGCTTGTCGGAGACGCGCATCATCTGGCGCCACGCCCTGCGCAACGCGATGGTGCCACTGGTGACCGTCGTGGCTTTGTCCTACGCGGGCCTGCTCGAAGGCTCGGTGCTGACCGAAACCGTGTTTGCCTGGCCGGGGCTGGGCCTGTACATCACCAACTCACTGCAAAACGCCGACATGAACGCGGTGCTCGGCGGAACCATCGTGGTGGGTTCGATCTTCATCGGGCTGAACCTGCTGTCCGACCTGTTGTACCGCCTGCTCGACCCGAGGACACGCGCCCGGTGAACAAGACCGCCACCCCCGTCGCGCCGCCCAGCCTGCATGACTGGCTGATGTCGGACCGGCCGCAATCGCGGCGACAGGCTGCTTTGGGCCGGGCGTACGGCGCCTGGCGCACCTTCGCGCGCAATCGCCTGGCAATGCTCGGCCTGGCGATCGTGATCGCGCTGGTGTTGGTGGCCATCTTCGCCAACCTGCTGGCGCCGTACTCGCCGTATATCGGCGACCTGACCACCACACGGCTGCTGCCACCTTCGTCGCAGCACTGGTTCGGTACCGACGACCAGGGGCGCGACATCCTGTCGCGGGTCATCCATGGTTCGCGCGTCACCCTGTATGTCGTGGTACTGGTGGCCATCCTTGCGGCGCCGATCGGCCTTGCGGTGGGCACGGTGGCTGGCTACGCGGGCGGCTGGCTGGATGCCATCCTCATGCGCATCACCGACATTTTCCTGGCGTTTCCGCGCCTGATCCTCGCGCTGGCCTTCGTCGCCGCGCTCGGCCCGGGCATCGAGAACGCCGTGATCGCCATCGCCATCACCTCCTGGCCGCCGTACGCCCGCATTGCGCGCGCCGAAACCCTCACCATTCGCCAGGCCGACTACATTGCCGCCGTGCAACTGATCGGCGCTTCGCCTTGGCGCATCGTGTTGCGCCACATCATGCCGCTGTGTGTGTCCTCGGTGATCGTGCGCGTCACGCTGGACATGGCCGGCATCATTCTGACCGCCGCCGGCCTCGGCTTCCTGGGCCTGGGTGCGCAACCCCCGATGCCGGAATGGGGCGCCCTGATCGCCAACGGCCGCCTGTACGTGCTGGACCAGTGGTGGGTGGCCGCCGCACCTGGCGCCGCGATATTCGTAGTGAGTCTGGCCTTCAACCTCCTCGGCGATGGCCTGCGCGACGCACTGGACCCGAAGGGCACGAAGTGAAGCCACCCCTGGCAACGCCACCGGTACTCGTCGTCGAGGATCTGCGCATCGCATTTCCCAACCGCGAAGGCGGATTGACCGAGGCGGTGCGGGGTGTGTCCTTTTCACTGGGGCGGGAGCGCCTGGGCATCGTGGGCGAGTCGGGTTCCGGCAAGTCGCAGACCGGGCGGGCCATCCTCGGCCTCACGGCTCCTGAGGGGGTGGTCAGCGCGAAACGCCTCGAATTCCATGGCAAGGACCTGCTGCACTGCACGTTGCAGGAGCGCCGCGCCATGCGCGGCGGGCGTATTGCCATGGTGCTGCAGGATCCGAAATATTCGCTCAACCCGGTGATGACCATAGGCGCGCAGATCGAGGAAACCCTGCGCACGCATACCCGCGTTTCGGCGCGTGAAGCCAAGACCCGCGCGCTGGCCGCCCTGGAGGCGGTGCAGATCGACCAGCCCGAGCGGGTCTACCGCCTGTACCCGCACGAGGTGTCAGGTGGCATGGGCCAACGCGCCATGATTGCCATGATGCTGATCGCCGACCCCGAGTTGCTGATCGCCGACGAGCCAACCAGTGCCCTCGATGTGACGGTGCAGCTGCAGGTCTTGTCTATCCTGGACGCGCTGGTGGTTCAGCGTGGCATGGGGCTGATCTTCATCTCGCACGACCTGCGCCTGGTCTCCACGTTTTGTGACCGTATCCTTGTGATGTACGCAGGAAAAATCGTCGAAGAGGTGTCAGCCGGCAACTTGGCGGCGGCGCGCCACCCTTACACCCAGGGCCTGCTGAACTGCCTGCCGCGCCTGGGTGACGACCGCCATCCCCTGCCGACGCTGAATCGGCAACCGGAGTGGGCAGCATGAGCCGCCGGGCCGCTCCCAAGGCGAATCGCACCGCAGTGCGCAGCACGGAGGTTGCCTGATGAGCCGCCGGGCCGTTCCCAAGGCGAATAGCACTGCAGTGCGCAGCGCGGAGGGAATTCCATGAGCCACGTTGGCCTGGCCGTGCACCAGTTGCGCGTGGTGTATGACGGCTTCGTCGCTGTTGCCGACACCAGTCTGCGGGTTGAAGCCGGGCAGAGTTTTGGCATCGTGGGTGAATCCGGCTCGGGCAAATCGACCGTGCTGCGCGCCATTTGCGGCCTGGCGCCCATGGCGGCCGGCCGCGTCGAGCTGATTGGCGAGGGCAGTCTGCCAGTGCCAGGCAGCAAGGCGTTCCGGCGCCAGGTGCAGATGGTGTTCCAGGACCCCTATGGCTCCCTGCACCCGCGCCAGACAGTGGACCGCATCCTGGCCGAACCGCTCGCCATCCACCAGATTGACAACGCCGAAGAGCGCATCGAACGCGCGCTTGACGAGGTCGGCCTTGGCACCGGCTTTCGTTTTCGCTATCCGCACCAGCTCTCGGGCGGCCAGCGCCAGCGCATCGCGATTGCGCGCGCGCTCATCCTCGAACCCCAGGTGCTGCTGCTCGACGAACCCACCTCGGCGCTCGATGCGTCGGTGCAGGCCGAAGTGCTCAACCTGCTGGAAGAGCTGCGCGCACGCCGTGGTCTCACCTTCATCATGGTCAGCCACGATCTGGCGGTCGTGACGCACATGTGTGAACGCCTGATGGTGATGCAACGCGGCAGGACGGTGGAACTGGTGTCCTCCGCAGACCTGGCCGCACACCGGGTGCAGGACGACTACACGCGCAACCTGATGGTGGCGTCAAGCGGATTCAGCCGCAAGGAGACAGTTCCATGATCAAGTGGGAAGCACATGCCTGCCTGCCCCTGCACCCGCAGGCGAGTTTTGCACCGATCGAGCGGTTCCATGCCGCCGGCGTCAACTACGTGTCGATCAACATCGGCATGGACATGAACCCGCTGTCGCAGGTCATGGCGACCATCGCCGGCTTTCGCGCCACCATCGCCGCGCAACCAGGGCGTTATGTGCTGGCCAATTCCGCGCAGGACATCCAGGACGCCGCCGCTGCCGGCAAACTCGCCATCGGCTTCGACTTGGAGGGCGCCATGCCCTTGCTCGAGCAGCCCGAGATGGTCGCCCTGTTCAAGAACCTCGGTGTGCGCCAGATGCACCTGGCCTACAACCGCAACAACAGCGTCGCCGGCGGTTGCCATGACGAAGTGCAGGGCCTCACGCCGCTGGGCCATCGCATCGTGGCCGCCATCAATGCGGCGGGCGTGCTGATGGACTGCTCCCACACCGGCCGCCAGTGCAGCCTGGACATCATGGCCGCCTCCACCGCGCCGGTGATCTTCAGCCACAGCAATCCGCTGGCCCTGGTGGAACACGGGCGCAACGTCACCGACGAGCAGATCCGCGGCATCGCTGCCACTGGTGGCGTGATTTGTGTGTCCGGTGTGTCCAAATTCCTGGGTACCGACAAACCGGATGCCGACGACGTGGCGCGCCACGCCGCCTATGTAGCCGATCTGGTGGGAGTGCAACACGCGGGCATCGGCCTGGATATCAGCTTTCCACAAGCCGACCTCAACGACGACCCCCCGGGTGACTACGACCCGACCTATTGGTGGCCCCGATCTGCCGGCTATGACCGCAGTGCCATCAGCCGTTCGACCTATCCGCCCATCGAAAGCTGGCAGGTTCTGGATGCGGCACTGCAACGCACCGGCATGCGCGCCGACGAAGCAGCGCTGGTGCTGGGTGGGAACATGATGCGGGTGGCGCGCCTTGTCTGGGGTTAGCAGCCTGTCGGCCCCGGGGTCGGGCCCGCCCTGAGGCGAGCGCACGCGGCGCCGCCATTGCGTACACGGCTTATTCCGGCTGAATGCCGGCTTTTTTCACCAGCGCCGCGTACTTGGCCAGTTCGGTCCGAAAGCCGCTTTGCGCCTGCTCGACCGAGCCGATGTTGATGGTATTACCTTGTTTGGCCATGGTGTCCTTGACCGCAGCGTCGGCGAATGCCGCCACCACGGCATCGTGCACGCGATTCACGTTGGCCGCGCTCATGCCCTTGGGGCCGACCACGGCAAACCAGGCCTCGACCACGTAGCCGGGCAGTCCCTGCTCGACGAAGGTCGGGACATCCGGCGCTGCCGCCGAGCGTTGCGCGCCACACATGCCGATGGCGCGCAAGGCGCCGGACTTGATGTGCTGCTGCACGCTGGGCAGGGCTGCCGTTCCAAATTCCACCTGGCCGCCGATCAGGTCGGTCACCATCGGGCCCACGCCCTTGTAGGGAATATGTTTGGCCGTGACTTTCGCTTCGTCCAGGAACATCTCGGCGGCCAGGTGCAGGATCGTGCCAGTGCCACCGGAGGCGAAATTCAGCGCGCCGGGCTTGCTCTTGAGCAGCGCGATGAATTCGCGGCTGTTGGTGGCCTGCACCTTCTGCGGATTGACGACCAGCACGATCGGTGTGCTGCCGATGAAGGCGATCGGCGTGAAGTCGCCCGGCATGTCGAACGGCAGCGACTTGAGCACGCTGGGGAAGATCACCACGTTGTTGGACACCACCGACAGGGTCGTGCCGTCGGGCGCGGCCTTGGCAAGCGTCTGCAGGCCCACGATACCGCCGGCCCCGGGCTGGTTCTCCACCACGACATTGGCGTTCAAGGCCTTGGCCAGCGCCGGCTGCACGGCGCGGGTGATGGCGTCCACGCCCGAGCCGGTGGCGTTCGGCAGCACAAAACGCACGGTTCGGTCTTGTGCCTGGGCGGCGCCGCTCAAGGCACCCAGCGATGCGGCGGACGCGGTGGCAATGGCGCCGAGTACGGTACGGCGGGTCAGTCGTTCTTGCATGGTGTGTCTCGTGGTCCAGGAATGGGGGAATGGTTTGGGCATCAATCTACTGCATCCGCAGCGGGAAAACGATTGGCATTTCCCCTGACAGAGCCCGGTGCATCACGCTACCACGCCCGTGGCGTGCAAATCGTTGATCTCGTCTTGCGCCATGCCCAGCTCTGCCAGCAGGCTGCGCGTATGCTGCCCCATGCTGGGCGGATGCTCGCGCAGGCCGAGCCTGCGCCCATCCATGGTGAAGGGCAACAACGCAGCCCGGGCCATCTCGCCGGCGCGCGGCCCATCGGTCAGGCGCGTATCGGCCAGCCCCTGTGTCGCGTTCAGGTGCGGGTCGGCCAGCAGTTCCTCGGGTTTCACAATAGGCGCAAAGGGCAGGCCGGCGCGCTCGAACCGCTGCGACAGCTCGGCCGCCGAAAATCCCTTGAGGCATTCGCGCAGCACCGGCAACAGGCTATCGCGCAACTCCACGCGCTGGTTGTTGGTGGCATAGCGCGGGTCGGCTTTCAAGTCGGTGAGGCCGAGGATGTCGCAGAAGCTCAGCCACTGCGGGTCGCTCACCGCGGCCAGGAAAATCTGCTCGCCGTCCTTGACTTCGAATACGTCGTATACCGCCCAGGCGGAAATGCGCGCGGGCATCGGCGCTGCGGGCTGGCCGGTGACCACGAACTGCATGATGTGCTGGGCAACCAGGAACACGT
>JANNDB010000632.1:0-1660 GCA_031387285.1 Betaproteobacteria bacterium
GCCCCAAGGTCCGAGGCGTCGCATTTGATTTTCCTTCTTCAAGCATGTCTGACCAAAACCAACCCGAATCCCAGCACGCCACCCAGGACTACCAGAGCACCGAGGAGATGGTGGCCGCGCAGGCAGCCCAGGAAGCCGACCTGCTGGGCAAGACCCAGGCCGACCTGGCGGTCCTGCAGGCCAAGAGCGCGGAACTGGCCGACCAGTACCTGCGTGCCAAAGCCGAAGCCGAAAACGCCCGGCGCCGCGCCGATGAGGAGGTGGCCAAGGCCCGCAAGTTCGCCGTGGAAGCCTTTGCCGAGAGCATGCTGCCCGTGGTGGACAGCCTGGAGGCCGGGCTGACACTGAAAGAGGCCACACCGGAGCAGATCCGCGAAGGCGCCCAGGCCACGCTGCGCCAACTCGTCGCGGCGCTGGAGCGCAACAAGGTGATTGCCATCGACCCGGCCACCGGAACCCGGTTCGACCCGCATTCACACCAGGCCATCAGCGTGGTTCCTGCCGATTGGGATGCCAATTGCGTGGTCACCGTCCTGCAAAAGGGCTACTCCATCGCGGATCGCGTGTTGCGGCCCGCACTGGTGACGGTTTCCGCACCGAAATAAGCCTTGAAAAGCCTGCGGGTATCCGCACATCCATAACAGCACTATTTTTTGACACAGCCTGACGCGGCAACCCGCCGCACCGGGCGAATCTGGAGAAGAACATGGGAAGAATCATCGGCATCGACCTGGGCACCACCAATAGCTGCGTGGCCATCATGGAGGGCAACGTGCCCAAGGTCATCGAAAACTCGGAAGGCGCGCGCACCACGCCGTCCATCATTGCCTACCAGGAAGACGGCGAAGTGCTGGTCGGCGCATCCGCCAAGCGCCAGGCCGTGACCAATCCGCGCAACACGCTGTATGCGGTCAAGCGTCTCATCGGACGCAAGTTCGTCGAGAAGGAAGTGCAGAAGGACATCGCCCTGATGCCCTACAAGATCGTCGCCGCCGACAACGGTGACGCCTGGGTGGAAGTGCGCGGCAAGGCGATGGCGGCCCAGCAGGTCAGCGCCGATGTGTTGCGCAAGATGAAGAAGACCGCGGAAGACTACCTGGGCGAAGCCGTGACGGAAGCCGTCATCACCGTTCCCGCGTACTTCAACGACGCGCAGCGCCAGGCCACCAAGGACGCCGGCCGTATCGCCGGGCTGGACGTCAAGCGCATCATCAACGAGCCCACCGCTGCTGCGCTGGCCTTTGGCCTGGACAAGAATGAAAAGGGTGACCGCAAGATCGCCGTGTATGACCTGGGCGGCGGAACCTTCGACGTGTCGATCATCGAGATCGCCGACGTGGACGGCGAGAAGCAGTTCGAGGTGCTCTCCACCAACGGTGACACCTTCCTGGGTGGCGAGGACTTCGACCAGCGCATCATCGACTACATCATTGCCGAGTTCAAGAAGGAGCAGGGCGTGGACCTGGGCAAGGACGTGCTTGCCTTGCAGCGCCTCAAGGAAGCCGCCGAAAAGGCCAAGATCGAGCTCTCCAACAGCGTGCAGACCGACATCAACCTGCCCTACGTGACGGCCGATGCCTCGGGCCCGAAGCACCTGAACATCAAGCTGACCCGCGCCAAGTTCGAGTCGCTGGTGGACGAATTGGTCAGCCGCACCATC
>JANNDB010000655.1:0-4159 GCA_031387285.1 Betaproteobacteria bacterium
CGCCCTTCCTGCATGGCCAGCCAGGCGATGTCTTCCAGCCTGGCGATGGCGGCAGCCTCGGGGGCGAAGCCAGGGTCGTAGAAGCGCAACATGAAACGCTCGTGGAACTGCGCGCGTGTCAGGGGCGCCGGTGCCTGCCCAGTTCGAATCGTAGTCACGCGTGTTGTTGCCACCACAGGAGACTACGCCCCGTCTTGCGGGCGCATCTGTGCGGCAGCGCACGCAGTCAGCGCGGAATGCTAAAACCTCTCGTGCGGCGCCAGGTAGCGCCACTGCCCCAGCGGCAGGTTCCCCAGCATCACCTTGCCGATACGCACACGCTTGAGGCCGACCACCTTGAGCCCGACCAGTTCACACATGCGCCGGATCTGGCGCTTCTTGCCTTCGGTCAGCACCACGCGCAGCTGCTCGGGGTTCTGCCAGCTGATCTTGGCTGGCTTGAGCGCCTGCCCGTCGAGCGACAGGCCGTGGCGCAACCGCTCGAGTTGCGCGGCCGGAAACACCGCCTGCACATTGGTGCTGACCGGATCGTTCTCGTGGATGGTGGCCAGGTCATCGCGGCCGCGTGACGGCGCGCTGCCGCCCAGTGTGGTCACCCGCACCAGATATTCCTTCTCCATCACCGCGTCTTCACCGATCAGCTGTCGCGCCACCCGGCCATCCTGCGTCAGCACCAGGAGGCCGATCGAGTCGATGTCCAGCCGTCCGGCCGGCACCAGGCTTTGCAACTGGCGTGGGTGGAAGAAGAAGCGTGCGTTGTCCTCTGGCCAGCGGTTGTGCGGCTGTATCAAGGTGATGGCGGGCTGGTGACCGTCTTCGGCCTGGCCGCTGACGATGCCCATGGGCTTGTTGAGCAGGATGGTGACCTGGTTCGCCTGCTGGCCCTGGGCCTGTTTCGCGACCTCGATACGCGCATCCGGCGTCACCTGCATGCCCATCGCCGCCACCACGCCGTTCACCTTGACCCAGCCGCGGGCTATCCAGTCGTCGGCCTCGCGGCGCGAGGCCAGCCCGAGCTCGGCCATGCGTTTGTTCAGTCGGGTGGTGACGCTGCTCATTGCGAACTCTTTGCAAAATGATGGGTGCGCAAGGCGTCCAGGCTCAGCACCCGCACACCACCGTATTCGATCCGTATCACTTGCTGCGCCTGCAGCGCATTCAAGGCTTCGTTGACGCGCTGGCGCGATAGCCCGACCAGATAGGCCAGCTCCTGTTGCGTGATGCGCAGCAGGTCGCCCACGCCCGGATACAGGACCGGATGAAACAGGGCGGCCAGGCTGCGCGCTACCCGCACGTCGGGATTATTCATGCGGTCTATTTCACGCGCCGCAATGAACTGGCCCAGCCGCTCGTTGATCTGGTTCATGACAAACCGGTTGAATCCAATGGAGTGGTCCAGCAGCCAATGGAAACTGTCCACCGGCAATCCCGCCACGCTGCTCTTGCGCAGCGCCTGAATGTTATAGCGGTAGGGTTCGCGCTTGAGCGCCGTGCCTTCGCCGAACCAGCCGCCCGGCGGCACTCCGGTGAAGGTCATGGTCTGGCCGTCAGCACTGTCGCTGCTCATTTTCAGGAGACCGTCAATCACGCCGAACCAGTAGGTGACTGGCCGCCCGGTGCGGCAGACAAGGTCGCCTGCTCGTGCGTCACCTACCTTGATTTCGGCCACGACGCGCTCGCGTTCATGCGGGTCGAGCACAGCCAGCCAGGGTATGGCTGCGAGTTCACTGGCAAGCGGCGCACGGCGCCGGTGGTGCAGGGAGAGGTCGGTGGACATGGGGGAGGGAGGGCGTGCCCGGATGGTGCTTCCTAGGGGAAACCCCTAGTAGCCGATAGGCCCAATTGTCGTCCAACCGACATCTTGACGTCAAATAACTTTCTATATTTGCGGCTCGACATACCGGCGCCTTTGGCGACCGGGCCAAGGAGACACGGTGCGAACGACTTTTCCCAGCCTGTTGATGCAACACGCGACCGAACGCCCGGCGGCGAGCGCCATGCGCGAGAAGGAATACGGGATCTGGCAGACGCTCAGCTGGGCGGAACTGGCGCAGATGGTCCGGCACCTGGCGTGCGGACTGCATCAGGCGGGCCTGCGCCGCGGCGAGCACATGATCGTCGTGGGCGCGAACCGTCCGCGCCTGTACGCCACCATGCTGGCGGCGCAGTCCCTGGGCGCCGTGCCCATTCCGCTGTACCAGGACTCAGCTGCTGCCGAATGTGTGTTCCCGATCAACAACGCCGAAGTGCGCTTCGCCTTTGCCGAAGACCAGGAGCAGGTCGACAAGCTGCTCGAAGTGCGCGAGCAGTGTCCGCAGCTGGGGCACATTTATTTTGACGACCCGCGCGGCCTGCGAAAGTACGTCGAACCCGGTCTGGCTTCCGTGGAAAGCCTGCTGGCCGACGGCAGCACCTATGCTGCGGCGAATGCCGGTTTCTTTGCCGAGCAAGTTGCCGCGGTACAGCCCGACGACGTGGCGGCGATGTTCTTCACTTCCGGCACCACCGGCAATCCCAAGGGTGTGGTGCACAGCCACGACAGCCTGCTGAACCGGGCCCAGGCGGGCGCCAGATTCGATCACCTGAGCAACTCCGAAGAAGTGCTGGCCTACCTGCCGCCGGCCTGGATTGGCCAGAACATCTTCAGTTACGCGCAATGGCTGGCCTGCGGCTACGTGGTGAACTGCCCCGAATCCGCCGCCACCGTGACGATTGACCTGAAGGAGATTGGGCCGACCTATTACTTTGCCCCACCGCGGGTTTTTGAAGCCCTGCTGACCAGCGTGATGATCCGCATGGAAGATGCCGGCCGGCTCAAGCGCGCGATGTTCCATTACTTCATGGCGGTCGCGAAAAAGGTCGGTCCGGCGCTGACGGACGGCCACAGCGTGGGGCTGGGCGACCGCCTGCTCTACCAGCTCGGCAACTGGATGGTGTACGGCCCGCTGCGCAACAACCTCGGCCTGAACCGGGTGCGTGTGGCCTATACCGCCGGCGAGGCTATCGGTCCGGACCTGTTCACCTTCTACCGCTCGATCGGTGTCAACCTCAAGCAGTTGTATGGCTCCACCGAGACGGCCGTGTTCGTCTGCCTGCAGCCGGACAACCAGGCGCGCGCCGACACCGTGGGGATCCCGATCGAAGGCGTGGAAATCAAGGTGGCGGAGAACGGTGAGATCCTGGTGAAGTCGCCCGGCCTGCTCAAGGGTTATTACAAGAACGATGCGGCGACTGCCGAGGTGCTGACGGCCGACGGCTGGTACCACACCAGTGACGCTGGTTTCCTGGACGCGCACGGCCACCTGAAGATCATCGACCGCGTGAAGGACGTCGGGCTCATCCGCGGCGGCGCCAATGACGGCGCGATGTTTGCGCCCAAGTACGTGGAGAACAAGCTCAAGTTCTTTCCGCACATCAAGGAAGTCGTGGCCTACGGGGACGGACGCGAAAAGGTCTGCGTGATGGTGAATATCGATGTGGAAGCGGTGGGCAACTGGGCCGAGCGGCGCAACCTGCCGTATGCGGGGTACACCGACCTCGCGCAAAAGCCCGAGGTCTACCAGCTGATCCAGGAGTGCGTGGAGAAGGTCAACGCCGACCTCTCGCGCGACACGCTGTTGGCCGGAAGCCAGGTCAGCCGTTTCCTCGTGCTGCACAAGGAGCTTGACGCCGACGATGGCGAGCTGACCCGCACGAACAAGGTGCGCCGGGGCTTCATCGCCGAGAAATACCAGCCGCTGGTGGATGCGCTCTACGGCGGCAAGACCGAGCAGTTCATAGAGACCACGGTGAAATTCGAAGATGGCCGCAGCGGCAGCGTCAGCGCCACGCTGAAGATCAGCGACGCCAAGACCATCGTCCCGGTGAAGGCGGCAGCATGAGCACGATCGAGGCTGCAATGAACGCGGCAGCGAGCGCAGCGGCAGCGAGCGCAGCGGGCGTGCCAGCCGCCGTGGCAGTCCCCGGCAAGACGATCGGCGACGTGGTCCTGGACGTCAGGAACATCAGCCTGGCGTTTGGCGGCGTGAAGGCGCTGACCGATATTTCGTTTGACGTGCGTGAACATGAGATCCGCGCCATCATCGGCCCCAATGGCGCGGGCAAGAGCTCCATGCTCAACTGCATCAACGGTGTCTATACGCCGCAGCACGGCACCATC
>JANNDB010000669.1:0-2336 GCA_031387285.1 Betaproteobacteria bacterium
CGAACAAGGCGCAATAGATGCTGGCCCAGGATGCCACCACGGGAGCGGGGGCCGCTTGCGCCAGCAGGGTCGACAGGGTCGGAACGCCCAGTGTGAAGCCACCCAGCGCGCGCGTGACGCCGTTGCCAGGCCCGTACACCAGTCCCTCAAAGGCCGTCAACACGAGGCGCCAGAACACCGCCAGCAGCAGCAACTTGAGTCCGGCCAGTTGCGAGCGGGCCAGTTCGGTGGTGTTGCGCGCCTCGAACTGGGACAGGTAGGCCGGGCCCTTGCCGTACGGCGTATTCGAGCCGCCATAGGGCGGCCACAGATAGTAGAGATGGTCGGTGACGGTGCTGCCCTGCATGCGGCCGTGTTGTCCTGCCATCAGCAGGTAGCCGCAACGCCAGATCAGCAGGGGAAAAAGGATGGCCAGGCCGAACAACACAGCGCGCCAGCGGCCATCGGCTGGCGTGCTCAGGCCCAGCACGACCAGCAGCCCCCAGTACAGCGCATGCAATGCCCACTGGGGATGGCGGCGCAATACCGGCGGCAGGGCGGAAAAACGCGCAGCGCTCCAGAACACCAGCGCCAGGAGGCCAAACTGGGCCAGCACCAGCAGCGTCAATCCCGTCCCGTCGGCCGGTACCGCAAGACCCTTGTTGCGGGCCATAGTCTGCACTGTCGTCACCACACCGACCAGCAGCGCCGCCAGTGACATCAGGAAGCGACGCCTTTCGGGCGGGGTCAGCCAGACCAGGCCACGGCCCATGGTGTGCTGCCACCAGGCTATGGCCGCCGGATTTTCATGGAACTGCAACGGATCGCGCATCACGCAATGGCAACGGCTTGGCAAGACCCGTTCAAGCTCAGGCGGCTGGACGCGCGCCGGTCAATCGATCCAGCGCCTCGCGGTATTTGGCAGCCGTGTTCTGGATCACGGACTCCGGCAGCACCGGTGCCGGGGGCTTCTTGTCCCACGGTTTGCCATCGATGCGGAACTGTTCGAGCCAGTCGCGCACAAACTGCTTGTCGTAACTGGGCGGGTTGCTGCCTTCCCGGTAACTCTCCTGCGGCCAGAAGCGCGAGGAGTCCGGCGTCAGCACCTCATCCATCAGTACGAGTTGCCCCTGGGCGTCCAGGCCAAACTCGAACTTGGTGTCGGCGATGATGATGCCGCGCTCCAGCGCAATCGCCGCGCCGGCACGGTACAGCGCAATGCTGGTGTCGCGGATGCGCCCGGCCAGATCGGCGCCGAGCAGGTGCACCGTGTGATCGAAGCTGATGTTCTCGTCGTGCTCGCCGGCGGCTGCCTTGGCGGCCGGGGTATAGATGGGCGTGGGCAACTTCGAGGCGTTGCGCAGACCCGGCGGAAGCATCACACCGCACACGGCCTGGCCCTTCTGGTACTCCTTCCAGCCGCTGCCGGCGAGGTAGCCCCGCACCACCGCCTCCACGGGAATCGGCTTGAGCCGTTTGACCAGCATCGAGCGTCCGCGCACCTCGCCGCGTTCGGCAGTACTTACAACCGCCTCCGGGTCGTCGCCCGTCAGGTGGTTCGGGCACAAATGGGCCAACTGAGCGAACCAGAACAAGGCCATCTCGGTCAACATTGCACCCTTGCCCGGGATGGGTTCACCCATCACCACGTCGAAGGCGCTCAGGCGGTCGCTGGCGACCATCAGGAGACGGTCGTCCCCGACCGCATAGTTGTCACGCACCTTGCCGCGCGCGAGCAATGGCAGTGAAACGAGGGAGGACGTGTGAAGGGTCTCGGTTGCGCCGGGCGCAGCGCCTGGTGAAGTAGTCATTGGATCAAGTTCATTTGTTGCCTGGTCCGGGCCGACAGTCTTTGGCCTGGATGACCGACACGGTGCACGCAATGGTATTCGGTGCGCCGGATTATCTGCGCGGAACTGGCCTTCGTCGCCGCGATCAGCGCCGGCGACGGGCAAGCAGCAAAATTGCCATGGACAACCCAAACAAGGCCAGTCCATCCGGCTCCGGTACATGGAAATTGCGCGGATACACACCTTCGCCCAGTGGCACCGGCTCACACACCGTGATCACACCGGCTGCAGAGCGCTTCCAGCACCAGGTGAAACCCTCGTGCCAGGAATCCCATGTTCCATCCTTGTTTTCACTGACGAGCCAGGTCGAAAATGACAGTGAAGTGCCTGGCGGGTGACCAAACGGGTAATCGATAAACAGCAGGGTATCGACGTTCGTATTGTTCGACAGATAGAAGTCGGGATCGACAACCAGGGGCGTACCCGCCGGCGCGACCGTCTCGTTCAAGTACCAAGGCAGGTTGTCGGTCCACAAATTCAGCTGCCCGCCCATCAGCGGATCAATCT
>JANNDB010000657.1:0-13297 GCA_031387285.1 Betaproteobacteria bacterium
GTGCAGGAGCTGCATGTCGAACGCGCGCTCGGGCGGGGCCTCGTTTGCAACGTGTACCTGGGCAAGGTGGCCCGCGTCCTGCCCGGGATGCAGTCGGCGTTCATCGACATCGGTCTGGAACGCGCTGCTTTCCTGCACGTGGCCGACGTTTGGCATCGCCAGCCGGACGGCGAGCCCCCTGGCGCAGTCCGTGCGGCGCAGCATCCGGTGCCGATCGAGCGCCAGGTGTTCGAAGGCCAGGCACTGACGGTGCAGGTCATCAAGGACCCGATCGGCAGCAAGGGCGCGCGGCTGTCCACGCAGATCAGCATTGCCGGCCGGCTGCTGGTGTTTCTGCCG
The DNA here is from genome assembly GCA_031387285.1 of Betaproteobacteria bacterium. Taxonomy (GTDB): domain Bacteria; phylum Pseudomonadota; class Gammaproteobacteria; order Burkholderiales; family Burkholderiaceae_C; genus CAISIP01. The sequence goes on from JANNDB010000657.1 coordinate 340, forward strand.
CAGGATGACCATGTAGGCGTTTCGCAGAAGATCCCGCCTTCGCAGCGTGATGAACTGCGCACCCGCCTGCAGGCACTGACGCTGGCCGACGGCGGCGGTTTCATCCTGCGAACCAATGGGGAAGATGCGGCAGACGCCGAGTTGGCGGAGGACATTGCGTATCTGCGCACGGCCTGGGGGCGTATCCGTGACGCGTCGACGCGATTGCCACCGGCCTCGTTGCTGCACCAAGACCTGAACCTGCTGCAGCGCGTGCTGCGCGACCTGACCGGGGAAGGTACACAGACCATCAAGGTCGATTCGCGCGAACAGTTCGAGGCGCTGCAGGCGTTTGGGCGCGAGTTCATGCCCTACGCCGCCGAGAAACTGCAGCACTACAAGGGCGAGCGGCCGATCTTCGACCTGTTCGGCATCGATGAAGAGATCGGCCGGGCGCTCGGGCGGCGCGTCGAGCTCAAGTCCGGTGGTTACCTGGTGGTCGATCAGACCGAGGCGCTGACCACCTTCGATGTGAATACCGGCGGCTTCGTCGGTGCGCGCAACTTCGACGACACCATATTCAAGACGAACCAGGAGGCGGCGCAGGCCATTGCGCGCCAGCTGCGCCTGCGCAACCTGGGCGGCATCATCATTGCCGATTTCATCGACATGGTGCGCGAGGACCACCGCGAGGCCGTGCTGGCCGAGTTCCGCAAACAGCTCGCGCGCGACCGCGTGAAGACCATGGCCGGCGGTTTCTCGCAGCTGGGTCTGGTCGAGATGACCCGCAAACGTACCCGTGAGTCCTTGGCCCACATGTTGTGCGAGCCCTGCGCGGTGTGCGAGGGCAAGGGAACGGTCAAGACCGCGCGCAGTGTGGCCTACGACATCCTGCGCGAGATCCTGCGGGAGGCGCGCCAGTTCAATCCGCGCGAGTTCCGTGTGGTGGCGTCGCCGCAGGTGATCGAGTTGTTCCTGGACGAGGAAAGCCAGCACCTGGCCGGATTGAGTGAATTCATCGGCAAGTCGGTTTCACTGCAGAGCGAAGCGGCGATGGGCCAGGAGCAATACGACATCATCCTGCTGTGACGAGCCGGACGCCGACCCCGGTGGCTACGAATCCAGTGCGCGCGCCGCGCCGGCCAGTGCGGGCGAGGCCAGCGTATCGATGACGAAGGTCGGAATCGGCTGCAGGTAGGACTGAAACCGGCCCTTTCCCTCGAAGCGCGCCCGGAACTGCGATTGCGCGAGTTCTTGAACGATGCGTGGGGCGATGCCACCCCCGACGTACACGCCGCCACGTGCACCCAGCGTCAGCGCCAGGTTTCCGGCGACGCCGCCGAGCAGGCTGCAGAACAGACCGAGCGCATCCTGGCAGTGCTTGTCGATGCCGCCGCGCGCCAGGTCGATCACGTCCGGTGGATTGAGCGGCCGCGCTGTCGCCCCCGACAACGCGCACACCGCCTCGTACAGATTGACCAGGCCGGCGCCGGACAAGGCGCGCTCTGCCGAGGCGTGGCCGAATCGGCGGTGCAGGTGCTGAATCACAGCCGCCTCCATCTCGTCATTGGCCGCCAGGCTCACATGCCCGCCCTCTCCGTTGACAGGTACGTGTGCACCGTCTGCGGCTCGCAGCAATCCCGACACGCCCAGTCCGGTGCCGGCGCCCAGCAGCGCCATGGGAGCGCCTTCCACGGCGACGCCGGTCCCGATCTGATGCAGGTCGCCCGGAACGAGCATCGGCAACGACAACGCGAGTGCGGTGAAGTCATTGACCACGACCAGGCGCTGCAGGCCCAATGCAGCCTGCAGTGCAGCAATCGAAAACGACCAGTGATGGTTGGTCATGCGAACCATGTCACCCGTGACCGGATTGGCTATGCCGATGGCACCTTGCGCCGGGCGTTCCTTGCCATGCTCAAGGAGGTAGTGCCGTATGGCGTCCAGCAGGCTGGCATGGTCCGCCGCCGCGTAGGTCGCGAGGTCGGATGGCGCATCGCCTGCCCGCGCCTGCCAGGCAAAGCGGGCGTTGGTGCCGCCTATGTCGCCAAGCAGTCGCGGATAGGAGCCGTGGTCCATGGTCATCGTGTTCATGCGTGCTTCAGCGGGGGTTAACCAGCGCGGCAACTGCAACGACGCGGATCCGCCGATTCCCGGTTCCTCGCCCAAATGAATCGCCCGCTGTCCGGGGACCGGAGGCAGCGGGCGCGCGTGTGGAGTGGTTAGTTGATGAACGAGATCGGGCCCACATTGATGAACGTCGGGAACGACACGGGCGTGCTGGGCGTCGTGTTCACGTACTGCAGGTTGGTGCCGGACAGCCGCACCACGACAGCGCTGATCGCCGACCACACGGTGTTCACCGTGTAGGCACCGCCGCAATTGGCCGTCAGCGTGAAGTCCGTCTTCAGAATGGTGTAGAGCGAGCCGGCGCCGATCTTCTGGGCGGTCACGGTCTTCGTGAGTTCCGGCCGCCCGGACGAGTTTGAGCAGGCCGCATTCGCCGGGCCTTGAAGCACCACATCTACGCTGGCCGTGAAGTTCGGCTTCTCCCAGGACTCCGCGTCGCCCCAGAATTTCAGGTTGATCTTCGAGTACGCCGAGGCGTCTGCGCTGGTGTTCCCCGGCGCGTTGACGAATGCACCGAAGTAGCCGTCCGTGATCGCGGGCGCCAGCTTGCCGATACCGTAGTAGAAGTTGTAAACGCCGCCCGGGTTGCAGGCGCTGCCGCAGACCGAACCATCCTCGAACGCCTTGTTGTTGAACAGGGCTGGGGCCAGGAAGAAGCCCACAGTGCCGCCCTTGTCGGACTTGGCGGTGTTGGCTCCCAGATTGCCCGAGTAGTCACTCGCGAAGATGCCACCGGTGAACGTGCCACCCCCGCCACCACCGGCAGCGGCCGTGCCATAGAAGTGGATGTTGTCCACAAACAGCGTCCCCGCCGTGGCCGGCTCGAGCTTGATCTGGATGATCTGGGTCTTGTCGGGTGACGAAAACAGCGCCATGTCGATGTCGATGGCGTTCCAGCTGCCAGGCGTGACGGTCTTGGTGACGCCGTTCTCCGAGCCGCCACCGATGAGCGAGACCTTCACGCTCGTGATGTCGGGCGAGAAGAAGTCGAGGTGCAGCGTGCCCTTGGTGGAGACGTTCACAGGGTTGGCGCTCCAGTCGATGCCCTGGTAGAGGAACGGCGCTCCACTGAACACGTATTTCTCGGATTTGTTGCTGGCGATCGTCACTTCGCTGCGGGTAATGGAGGCGCCCTGTCCCCAGTCGGCCGCAAGGTTGAGGCCTGCCACGGAAGCCGCGTCGCTGTAGATCACGGTGGAACCGGCCGGGATGCTCGTGCCTGGTGCACAGGTGGGCGTCGTCGTGCCGCAATTGCCGCCCGCATTGCCCCAGAAGTAGATGTTATCGACGTACAGCGTGCCGGAGCCCGTGGCTTCCAGCTTGATCTGGATGATCGCCGCCTTGTTCGGCACGGTGTAGTTGCTCAGGTCGATGTCCACGCTGTTCCAGCTGCCGGTCGTGATCACCTGGGTGTAGGCGTTTTCCAGCGGGCCGGCAGATATCAGCGATACCTTCACGCTGGTGATGTCGGGTGACCAGAAGTCCAGGTGCATCTTGGTCTTGCCTGACACGTCCACCGATCCGGTCCACTCCATGCCTTCATAGTTCAAGGATGTGTACTTGAGCGACTTGTTGCTGGCGATCGTCGCTTCGACGTACTGCGTGGCCTGGCCCCAGTCCGGGCGGGCGTTGAACCCGGCAATGGTGGTTGCTTCGCTGTAGATGGTCACCGATCCAGCCGGAATGGTCGTGGTCGGTGCACAGGTGGGTGCCGTCGTGCCGCAGCCGCCGCCCGCACTGCCCCAGAAGTAGATGTTGTCGACGTAGAGCGTGCCGGAGCCCGTGGCTTCCAGCTTGATCTGGGTGATCGCCGCCTTGTTCGGGACGGTGAAGTTGCTCAGGTCGATGTCCACGCTGTTCCAGCCGCCGGTCGTGATCACCTGGGTATAGGCGTTTTCCAGCGGGCCGGCCGATATCAGCGATACCTTCACGCTGGTGATGTCGGGTGACCAGAAGTCCAGATGCATCTTGGTCTTGCCCGACACATCCACCGATCCGGTCCACTCCATGCCTTCGTAGTTCAAGGATGTGTACTTGAGCGACTTGTTGCTGGCGATCGTCGCTTCGACGTACTGCGTGGCCTGACCCCAGTCCGGGCGGGCGTTGAAACCCGCAATGGTGGTGGCCTCGGTGTAGATCTTCAGCGCATCCTGGGGAACCACGGTGGCTGGCGCATCAGTGGGTGCTGTCAGCGATCCTCCACCGTTGGAGGCGGACCCGACTGCGTACTTCAACTCGTCAAAGTAGAAGTCGGTGTTGACCGCGAGCTTGGGCGCATTCGGGCCGGGGATGCTGAATGCCGGGAAGATGGAGGCCGTGTTGTAGGTCGCGTTGGCCGAAAAGACGCCGGTCGACAGGTTGGCGAAGTTGAACGTCAGCGTTTCCCACTGGTTCTGCACGGTGGTGACCGTCTCTGCCGCGATGTTGATGCCCGGATCGATGGCGTTCTCGAGCTTGAGCGTCATCTTGGTGCCGACTGCCGCGCCGGTGTAGCTGCGCACGGTCACGATCTTGCCGGTAATGGGGGTATTGAGTCCAACCGTCTCGATGGACAGCGCGGAGTGCACGTTCGGGTCCGGGTTGAGCGTTCCTGCCGTGTAGATGGTGGCGCCGGCCCACAACTGGCCGTCCGGACCCTTGACCAGCTTCGCAACCTTGTTGGACGCGCCAGCCACGGGGTCGTTGACGACAGCCGCCGATGCCATCCCTTCGAACCCCAGCAGGGCAATGGTCGACTCGCTGAAGCTGATGCACTGGGTGGTCTGCGTCGCGCAGTTGGTCGACGGTGGCACGACGACGGCGGGCGCCAGGGCGATGTCGTCGATGAAATAAGAGTGCCCGCTGGGCACCACGCCAAAGTCCGGGGTGATGGCAATGGTGGTGTAGTTCTTGGCAATGTCCACGCCAGTCATGTCCCAGGTGACGGTCTGCCAGGTGTTGGCAGCACCCGTCGCGGAACTGGGAATCTCGACTAGCGGGCCGCCGTTGGCCGACTCGACCTTGAAGCGGATGACAGCTCCGGCGCGCGTTGAATTCACGCGGGCAGAGATGATCTTGCGGTCGGCGGCGAAGGGAATGGAAGGCAGGTTGAAGTAAATGCCGCCCCAGTCCTGTGTACCCTGTGCCTTGAGGATCTTGAGGGCGGAGCCGGAGCCGCCAGTCGGACCCGTAACAACCGAGGGCGCGGCGTCGCCGTAGGCACCCATGCCCTGGAAGACGACCGGGTTTTCGTCAAAGCTCACCAGCAGGGTGCCCGAGGGCGGCGGTGGCGGTGGCGGTGTGCCGCCGCCACCACTGGCGAGGGCGGTGGTAACGACGGTGCCCAGGCTCGCAGCCAGCGTTGCCGTCGTGCCGTTCGGCGGCCCGCCGAGCTGGCCCTTGTTCGTCTGGATGAAGCTGGCGATCTGCGTGTCGCCCTGGGCGGTTGTGGTGACCCCGGTCAGGTTGGCGTCCGAGGACTTCAGGATGGCTTCGGCCTGCGCCTTCAGGCTGGCTGCCATCACCTGGGCAAGGCTGTCGAAGTTGAGCGCCAGTACGCCGTTCTTGATTTCGGGACTGAGCAGGGTCGAGGTGCTGACCCGCAGCGCGGCGGCCTTCACCAGCGCGGCAATGGCGGTCTGGTCCATCGTGGTACCGCTCACCAATGACGGGTTGGCGCGCAGCGTTGCGGCCATGGCGGCGGCTACTTCGCTGAATATGGCGGGCTTGGCGGCATCACCACCGGCGCTGGCCAGCGCGGCAAATACCTCCGTGGTTTTCTGCATCAATTGCTGGAGCGCCAGCGAGCGCTTGAACAGGTCGCCGTTCTGCAGCACGTTGTCGACACGGCGTGCGGGATCGATGCTCTTGACGTCGGTTCCGGGCGGAAGGCCAAAGGCGCTGTTGACCTGGTCCATGGTCATGCCCTCGGCCAGCAGGGTCGTGAGCGGCGTGACTACCGTCGATCCGGCCGGGGCGCGCAGCTTGCCGTTGAAGGGCAGATGGGTATCGACGTTGGTGCCGCCTGTCACCACCAGCATGGACGTGCACGCCGTGGCAAACTTGAAGAAGCCACTGGAGTCCGTCGTAACCGTGGTCTCGCCTGCGTCAATGCTGCCGTTGTTGTTGCTGTCGCACAAGACGGTGGCGCCGCTCAGGTAGTCGTCGACGGCAAAGCCGCTGGAGCCCGCTACCGCGTTCGGTGGGGATGCTCCGCCCCCGCAGGCACTTACCAGGATGGCCGCAGCCGTAGCCCAGATGGTCAGTCCGAATGTCTTGGAAATCTGTTTCATCAAAGTGTCTCCGAGGGAATTATTCGTTTGCGCAGGCTGCTTGCCGAGAATGTGAAAGCGCTTTCATGCAATGATAAAAGAACGAAGCGCGCTTGTGTGGGTTCGCGGGATAGGGGATACCCTAGTACATTGAAAAGTACGCAGCAAATGCAGTCGCGGGCGCGCCACACCTGTTCATGGAGAGCGCGCCAGCACGCCGGCACCGACACTCAGGGTCTTGCCATCGCTGAACTTCACCATGATCGGCGTGCGACCGGCGTTGAACGCCACGTACGTCCGCTGGCCGTCTGGCCGGCGGAACACGGAGTACAGCGTCGTGTCGGCGCTGACCGAGAAATCGGGTGTACCCATCGTCGCCAGGTTGATCATCCAGTGCAGGGTATTGGCCGCTGTGTCACCGTCCTGGATGGCGCCGCGCGTGTTGAACTGGGCCAGCGCCGCCGCCGGATCCACCATAGCGAGGTATTTGGTCGCTGTATCGTGCCACACGTCCTTGGGCGGCGGGTTGGGAGGCAGTTTGCCGCGGGCCTGGTATTCCGCTGCCTGGCGATTCATCGCGTCGAGGTTGCGCTTGACATAGGCGGGGTCGGTAGCCAGGTAGGTCGCGTAGGTGGAGACCGGGAGCAGGTTGATCAAGTGAATCTGCCGAGGCTCGTCGGTCCACCATGTGTTGTGCGCGTATTTGCCCCCGAAAACGATGCTGGCCAGGGTGTTCTTGTACTCCGGCGCGAACACCAACCCGTGGATGTCGAACCAGTAGTGGTTCACCGAGTTGATCTCGGTGGTGTAGAGGTACACGCCGAGGTCACGCAGATCCTTGTCGCCCGTCGCCTCCGCCCACAGGATCAGGCCGGCCCAGGCATGGATCGCCTCGCTGGACGATTCCTGGTTATTCCCCAGCCCCCCGTATTCGCCGGCACCACCGATGCCGACCGCCCAGGAGTGCCCCTCGTACGCATCAAAGTTGCGGATGTAGGGAAACTCGCTGCTGCCGCGTTTGGTGTTGGCGATGTCGGCGACCAGCATGTCCACCATGCCTCCCCACTTGTCCTTAGCGGCCCATGCCGGGTCGCGCAGGGCAATTTCCGCCGCCGCCCGGATCCAGTAGCCATACCAGAAGTGGTGGTCGTTCATCTGGGCAACCGAGAAGAACTCGTCCGGGTAGGCGGCGACCGTGCCCAGGGTCTTGTTGTAATGGAAGTAATTGCGGCTGCCCTGTCCGGAGAACCAGAACTCCATGCGTTCGCGCGCCAGTGTCAGGAGTTGCTCGCGGCCTTCCGTGTCGCCTTGCTGCTCGGCAACCGCCAGCAGCTGGATGACGTTCATCACGCCCTTGCCTTGCCAGTACGCACTGGTGCGCCAGTTGTCGGCGTTTTCCTTGGGCGACAGCAGGTCGCGGCGCCGGCGCATGTCGCGCTTGTACTGGTCGTTGAAATCCGCAAAACGCGGGCCTTCCGTGACCTTGGGCCAATAGGGAACATAGCCGTTATAGCGGCGTTCACTCTTGAACTGCGCCGCAGCGAGCAGGCGGATCTTGCCCCGCACCGTGTCATACGATGCGCCCAGCTTTTCCGTTACCGAAGCGTTGTCGTGCCAATGATGGGGGTACAGGCCCAGCAGGGGGCCGGAATCGGGCCCTTCCATCGTGCGGGTCGTGGCGCTGAACGTGGTCTCGACCTTGCTCGCGGCCTGGTCATAACGCCATGCGGCGCGGGTGTCGGTCACGAAGGCATAGGCATGGCGGGTGAACAACTGGGTGGTCTCGGGCTTCTCGTCGGGCAATGCCGCCGCAGAGAAGTAACCGGCGCCGGCCGGCATGCGGCCGATCCATTGCGTGGGCGAGACTTGTTCCCAGCGCACGCCCGTCGGGCCAAACACGGCATAGGGCGTACCCTTGACGCGCAAGGCCAGCACGCGCGCGTCCGCGCCGGCGTCGAAGCGTTCACCCGCTGCCGGCAGCGTGACGCGGATGTCGCCGCGCGTGAGCTGGAAGTACGCATACGGGCTGCCGTGGCCCACAGTGGCGAGCAACTGGTCGGCCCCGCGCGCCATGGAAATGTCGATGGACCAGTCGGACGTCTTCGCAAGCCTGGCCGGTTCCGGCTCAAACGCCACCGGTGCAAACACGAGCGCATCGCGGTGGCCGTATTGGATTTCGACATCCTTGCCGCCCTGGCGCTCGCTCGGCACCACCTGTTTGGCGGGATACGCCATTTCGAATCCGGCCGGGGTGGTCTTGAAGCTCAGGGGTTGCGCGTAGATCGGTTCCGGCTTGGGGTTGAAGATCAGCGTCGAGTACCACTGGCTGGTGGGTGCGGCCTGCGCGAGCATGGCGGGCGTGCGGTAGGGCGCGGCCGGTGGTTCCTTGTCATTCCCTTTGGGCGCCAGGAAGTAGGTTGCCGCGCCGACACGCGCCGGCTGCGCATGCACTGCTGCCAGCGTCGCAAACGCCATGAGCAGGCCCGTGATGCAGCGGTGGATGGAGTGCATGGTGATTTCCTGTGCGAGCCGGACTGGGCAATCCGTGGATTATCGTGAAAGCGCTTTCATTTGCCTTGCAGGTTAACCCCTAAGGGAAAACCCGTGGGCCTGTTACAAACCTCCAGTTCTGTATGTAGCCCTAGGGAAAACACGGAGGCCGGAGCGTTGACGGACGCAAGTTGCGCCAACTACACTAATGAAAGCGCTTTCAGTATGGCGCGCCGTTTCTTGCGCCCCTTTAAGCCGTGACTGGACACCCACAACCATGAACACCCTTAGCAAATCTGGAGAACTGTCGGCTATGGATGCAAGTCCAGTTCGATGCCGCATCCGCCTGCGCGCCCTCGAATGTGCACTCCTGGTTGCCGGATGCTCCTTCGGCGGGGCCAGCCATGCCCTGGAGTTCGGCCCGGACGGCATGTTCTCGCTGACAGGCTTTGGCGAAGTGAGTTTGACCCGCGCCAACAACCAGTGCCCGCAAATCCACCCGTCCAGCTTTGGCAATCGCGCGAGTGGCTGCCAGTTCGATCCCGATCCGGATCGGCAACGCATCTGGGCGGACGACGTGGTCCCGGGTCGAAAGCTCTCGGCAAAAGAGACTGTCTTCACCCAGACCCAGTTGTGGCTCGGTGCCAAGTACGACTTGCCCAACGGATTCAAGCTCAAGGGGACCTTGAGCCAGAACTGGCGCGACGGCGTGGCGGACACAAGGGGATTCTGGCGCGAAAAGAACGTGGCCATGAGCCATGAGGACTACGGTACGCTGACGGTTGGCCACATGGTGTCGCGCACCTGGCTGTTTGCGGACTACCCCCTCGCCTCCAACCTGGGCTTGTCCTCTGCATGGGCCGCGACCGGCGCCGGCTACCGCAACCTGACACAGGCCGTGCGCTACACCTCGCGCACGCTGGACATAGCCGATGGCGATGTGGTGCTGGAAGCCACCTACGACCGCGGCAACACCGCATTCAAGATTCACGAACCGCGCTTTGTCGAGTTCTGGGGCCACTGGGGCAGGGAGGGGCTGTCCATTGATGCGATGGTTCAGGACACCCGCAACGGCGGACCGGCGGCGTTTGGCGCGAGCGTGTTCAAGGGCCTGTTCTACAACCCGGTTGCCGACTCGAAGGTTGGGGGCTCCGGCCAAAGCGTGGCGGTGCTCCAGGCCACTTATCAACTCAATCCCGCGATCGAACTCTCCGGCGGTGTTCGCCACAACCGCTGGAGCGGGGCCTACGCCGTGATCGTGATTGCCGGTCCGCCGGACCAGTGGAACAACATGTTCAACGTCAACTGGGGCGGTTCACTCAACGGTGTTGCAAATCCCGGCTATCCGGCGAGCTCCACGGACTTTTTGCTGGGCGCGCGCTACCGCATGGACAAGTGGACCTTTGCGACCGGCATGACGTACCACGGCAAGGCCAGTACCAGCAATCCGCTGGAGCGCGGGCAGAGCAACTCGGCGCTGGTCAACACGCTGCAGGCGGCCTACGCGTACGACCAGAACCTGACGTTCACGGTCTTCGCCGGCATGATCCACTATCGCCGTCAGGGCCTGGCCCCGCTGTCGATGCCGTCCAACGCAACGCTCAACAACATCGACTCGCGGGCGACCAAAGCGGGTAACTGGTTTGGCGCCAGCGCCAAATATTCTTTCTGACCCGGGCACGCACGAGAACCTCACCATGATGCGCACAGAATTCCTTTCCTCGATGACGTCCCTGGTGCGGCCCTTGCGGGCCGCCATGCTGCTTGTATCAGCCTGCCTGCTGGTGGCCTGCGGAGGTGGCGGCGAAGTCGTTGTGCCGCCACCATCGAGCGCGGTATCCATTTCCTCGCCGCGGCCACTGCCGGCAGAATTCATGGCGCGCAAGGCGGTCAACTATTCACCGTTTCGCAGCGGCAATCGCGATACCGAGGTCATCACTCCGGCCATGGTCAAGGAAGACCTGGAGCTGCTCTTGCTGGGAAACTTCCGGCTGATCCGCCTGTTTGACAGCTCGGACGCCGTATCCAGGGTGATCCTGCAGGTCATCAAGGACAATGGATTTGACATCAAGGTGCAGCTAGGCGCCTATACCAACAGCGAGAGCAGCCCCTACCTGAGCGACGTGCAGAAGCAGGCCAATGCAGTGGGCAACCGGGCAGAAGTCGCCCGCACGGTGGTGATGGCCAACGAATTCCGTGACATCGTGCTGGCGGTCAGCATCGGCAACGAAACCATGGTGTCGTGGTCTTTCGTCCCGACGGACCCACTCATCATGGCGGCCTATATCCGCAGCGTGCGCGGCCAGATCACCCAGCCTATCACCACGGACGACAACTGGGCGTTTTTTGCCAGCGCGCCCAAGGTGATCACCGATGCCATCGACTTTGCCTCGGTACACACCTATTCCGAGCTGGACTCGGTGTTTGCGGCGTCCCTGTTTGACTGGAAACAACAGGCCGTGGCCCCGGCGGGCCGCGCCGCGGCGATGATGGATGCCATGATGGCGAAGACACGCAGCGACGTTGCCGCGGCACGCGGCAAACTTGATCGCATTGGTTTGTCGGCAATGCCGATCACGATTGGCGAAACGGGCTGGAACGCGGTCAATGTGGGCGCCCTCCGTTTCAGGGCGCATCCGGTCAACCAGAAGTTGTACTTCCAGGCGCTGGAGGCGTGGGCATTGGCCGCACGCACCGGTTCCGGGCCGGCCAACATCTTCTATTTCGAGGCCTTTGACGAGCCGTGGAAGGGCAATGACGACAAGTGGGGCCTGTTCAATGTCGGCCGCCAGGCCAGGTTCGTCATCCAGAACCTCAATCCGCCCGGCACCGTCAGTGGCAGCGCCACCTGGAATTACGAGCCTGTCAATGCCGTCGTCAATCCGCCGTTTAATTTTGCCGATCTTAACGGCGTCTACACCACGTCCGACGCCTTGTTCTTCGTGCCGCTGGCGGCGAATCCTGTCGTCACAGAGCAGCGTTACACGGCGTTTGCCAACACTGCGGCAGCGGTGACGGAGCGCAACGCAACGGCGACGGTCGCCTTCAACGCCTTTGGCGGAACCACCACATTGGTGCCGCTCAAGGCAGGAGCGGCTTCCCCCGGCGACGGCGGCACCGGCGTCGAGATCACACCGGGGCCGGCCAGCTACGGCTGGGGAGTCGTCTTGAACCTCTTGGACGCCACCAAAGCCGAGGATCTGTCGAATTTTGCCGGAGGCACACTGAACTTCAGCATCCAGACGAGTTATCCGGGCAAGATCGAGATCGGCTTTTCCACAGGTTCCTCGGCCACAACCGACTCTTTCGAGGTTTGGATGCCGATCGGCCCCGGACAGTATGGATACAACAACGACGGCGCCTGGCACAACGTGTCGATTCCGATCGCCGATCTGATTCCCTTTGGCGTCGCAGGCTTCGGCATGAACGGGTCACCCGACGCGGTGCTGGACCTGCGCAAGGTGACGCTACCGTTCGTGATCGTCGACCGGTACGACCGCACCGGCAAGGACCAGAACTCCGGCATCACGACCAAGATCAACGTTGACGCGATCTTCTGGCTGCGTCCCTGAATTTTCAGGCTGATCGCACAGGCCGCACCCGGCGGGCTGCGAACCACGCCATGTTGAATTGACCCGCGGGAGCACCCATGCCTGTCAACGACCTGCAGCACAGTCTCGACCTCCCCAAGCGCGCCGTCGCGCTGGTGCTGGCGGGTGGGCGTGGCAGCCGGCTGCGCCACCTCACGGACCGTCGCGCCAAGCCGGCGGTGTATTTCGGCGGCAAGTTCCGCATCATCGACTTTGCGCTTTCCAACTGCCTGAATTCGGGCATCCGGCGCATTGGCGTCATCACGCAGTACAAGAGCCATAGCCTGCTGCGGCACCTGCAGCGGGGCTGGGCGTTCCTGAAGACGGAGATGAACGAATTCGTCGATCTGCTGCCGGCGCAGCAGCGCATGGACGAAGAGCACTGGTACCGGGGTACTGCGGACGCCGTATCGCAGAACCGGGATATTCTGGACAGCTACCACGCAGAGTACGTGGTCGTGCTGGGTGGCGACCACATCTACAAGATGAACTACGCGCTGATGCTGGCCGATCATGTCG
>JANNDB010000743.1:0-2701 GCA_031387285.1 Betaproteobacteria bacterium
GGGGAAGATTACGTCGTGCTTGCGGTGGGCCGTGACTTTGCCGACGTTTCACCCATCCGCGGCGTCATCCACGGCGGTGCGCACCACAGCCTGAGCGTGTCGGTGACGGTGGAGTCGACAGGCGCCAGCCGCGAGATGACAGAGCCATCCTTGTTCCCGATGCAGAGCCAGAGTCAAAGCCAGGGCGGTCCGGCTCCTGCACCCTAAAATCCGTACGGTCGTCGTACACCACACCGGCGCAAACCGGCCAACCGCAATGTCTTTTGACAACCCTACCATGAACGTCTACGACCAACTGACCGAACTCGACATCACGCTCCCTCCGGTGGCGATCCCCGCAGCGGCATATGTGCCCTTCACGCAGACTGGCAACCTGGTATTCCTGAGTGGCCACATCGCCAGGAAAGACGGCAAACCCTGGGTTGGCCAGCTTGGCAAGAACATGACGACCCAAGAAGGCAAGGCGGCTGCGCGCAGCATCGCCATCGAATTGATGGGGACCCTGCATGTTGCGGTGGGCGATTTGAACCGCGTCACGCGCATCGTCAAGGTCATGTCGCTGGTGAATTCGACGAGTGACTTCACGGAGCAGCATCTGGTCACCAACGGAGCGAGCGAACTCATCGCCCAGGTGTTCGGCGATGCAGGGGCGCACGCCCGCAGTGCTTTTGGCGTCGCGCAAATCCCGCTGGGCGCCTGCGTGGAGATCGAGATGATCGCCGAGATTTCGTCCCAACGCTGATCACGCGGACCCTGGCCGAAGGCTGTCCCTTGACTACCGCGCTCCTCATCATTGACGTGCAGCAGGCGCTGTGCAGCGGCGACCACCAGGCGTTCGAGGCCCAGCGCGTGATCGAGCGCATCAACCTGGTGTCGCGGCAATTTCGCCAGACCGGCGCACCCGTTGTTCTGGTACAGCACGAAGCGCCGGATTCGCCGTTCTCGCATGGCAGCGCAGGCTGGCAACTGGCCGCCGGACTGGAGTTGGCGGCCGACGATGTACGGGTACGCAAGACAACGCCCGATTCATTTCAGGCTACCGGTCTGCAGGGGCTGCTGCAGGCGCGGGGTGTGACGGACCTCGTCATCTGCGGCCTGCAAAGCGAGTTCTGCGTAGACACCACCACACGCCGCGCGCTGGCGCTGGGTTATCCGGTGGTGCTGGTGGCCGATGGCCATTCGACCTGCGACAACGGTGTCTTGAGCGCTGCGCAAATATCGGCGCACCATAACCAGACGCTGGCCAACATCAGCAGTTTTGGTCCGCGCGCGGTTCCGGTAGCGGCCAATGCCATCCATATGGCATAGAGGCTCTGCCCGATGGCTCAAAACCCATCATAGTCTTTCAGCCTCCTGATCCGCGACAGACTGCAACGCGCCGTCAGCAACCAGCTGCGGCGCAATCTCGGCCAGCGGCAGGAGGACAAACGCGCGTTGCGCCATGCGGGGGTGGGGCACGGTCAGTGCCGCGGAGTGCACACGCGCCTGGCCGTACAACAGAATGTCCAGATCCAGCGTGCGCGGCGCATTGCGGTACGGCCGCGCGCGACCGGCCGCAAGCTCGATCCCCTGCAGAGCCTGCAGCAAATCCGGTGCGGTTCGGGTGGTCAGGATCTGCACTACGGCGTTGATGTAGGCAGGGCCGCAGGAATCCACAGGCGCACTGCGGTACAAGGATGAACGCCGCGTGAGCTGCACCCCGGGCAGAGCATCGATTGCGTCCATGGCGGCGCGCACGGTAGCAGCCGCATCCCCGAGATTGGCGCCCAGCGCCACATAAGCGGTAAGGGCGTCGCGCTGCACCGGCAATTCGCCCAGGCTCAGGCGTCCGGTCCGGGTCTGACGTCAGGCGCGTTCGCCGCTCCACCACCGGAGCGGCGGCGACGGCGGCGCTTCCTTGGTGCACCGGTCTCACTGCCGGGGGCGTGGTCATCCGACCCATCCGCAACCGGTCCGTCGGAGCCTATGGCTCCCGCTCCGGCATCCTCCTGCGCCGGCGGTCGCGGCGCGCGCTGCATGCGCGGGCGCTGCGCCTGCTCTTCACGGATCTGGTCCACCATGTCCTGGCGCAGGCTGTCACTGGCCATGCTGAACTCCTGCCACCAGTCGGCCAGCAGTTCATCCACTTCGCCCACATCGGCGCGCAGGCGCATGAAGTCGAAAGCCGCACGGAACCGCGGTTGTTCGACCAGGCCGAAGGCCGTGTGGCCAACACGCTTTTCAAAGCGCGGCTGCATCATCCAGATCTCGCGCATATCGCCGGCCAGCCTGCCACCACCCGACACATCACCAATGCGCGACTGGAACACCTCGTCGATGGCCTCCTGCAGCGCCGGAAAAGCCGCTACCCGGGCGCGCCCTTCCATACGTGCCGTCCAGCCGCTGCGCACGTCCGACCACAACACGCAGGCCAGCAGGAAACTCGGCGCCACCGGCTTGCCTTCGCCGACGCGCCGGTCCGTATCCTGCAAGGCGGAGCGCACAAACGGATCGGCCGCGCGTTGCACCACGAGGTCAAGCAGCGGATACACACCCTGCCCCAGGCCCAGTTCCTTGAGCTGCTCGATGGTGGCCAGCGAGTGGCCGGTCTGCAGCAGCTTGAGCATTTCGTCGAACAGGCGGCTCTGCGGCACGTCCGCCAGCAGGTCCTTCATGGCCACGAGCGGGGCAGCCGTCTTGGCCTCGAGCTTGAAGCCGAGGC
>JANNDB010000751.1:0-1830 GCA_031387285.1 Betaproteobacteria bacterium
TGGGAGGGTTATGTGACGCTGGAGTTCTCCAACACGACCCCCTTGCCGGCCAAGATCTATGCCGGCGAAGGCTGCGCGCAGGTGCTGTTTTTCGAGAGCGACGAGGTCTGCGAGACCAGCTACAAGGACCGCGGCGGCAAGTACCAGGGGCAACGCGGCGTAACGCTGCCCAAGGCCTGAGGCTGGGGTGGGGTTCTAGTGAATGGCGCCGCCACCACTCACAACATCCTGATCGGTGCGCAGCGCGCAGGCGATCATGCTCCGCAGGCCGCGCTGCATGACTTCCAGCGGCATGGACGGCGTGCCATGTTCGGGCAAATGCGGCACATGCACGAAGCCCCCCCGGGTGTTCTTGAGCGCGCGCCGCGTCGCCAAGGCGTGCATGAGCCCGTAGAACACGTGATTGCAGACAAAGGTTCCCGCGGTCTGGGAAACCTCGGCGGCTACGCCTTCCTTGAGCAGCGCCTGGTGCATCGCCTTGATGGGCAGGCGCGTGAAGTAGGCTGCCGGGCCCTTGGCCAGAACCGGGGTGTCGATGGGTCGGGCTCCGGCGTTGTCCGCAATGCGCGCATCGTTCACGTTGATCGCTACCCGCTCCAATGAGAGGGCAGTCCGGCCACCGGCCAGGCCCAGGCAGATGACCAGCACCGGGCGGTGCTGCCTCAGCAATGCAGTCAATGCCCGCAGCGAAAGCCCGAAGACGGTCGGCAGTTGCGCCGCGATGACGCGATGGCCCGCAATCCGGCGGCCTTGCAGTGACTGCGCGACCACCCAACTCGGATTTGCCGCAGCGCCGTCGAATGCATCGAAACCTGTCAGGAGTACGGTGGGCAGGGGCATGGTGGCGCCATTTTGGACCGAAACGGCATGCTGGCCGACAGACTGCGCGAAACACGTGGCGTAACATGTTTCCGGCCAATAGGCACGCGGCACGCGCAGGCTCTAGAACGGGGAGTGTGAGAATGAAGTGGGAAGGCAATCGCGAATCGGAGAACGTCGAAGACCGACGGGATGGTGGCGGTGGCGGCTTCCTGGGCGGGCGCAGCATCGGCATCGGGACCATCGTCATCGCGCTGGTGGGCGGCTGGGTCTTCGGGATCAACCCGCTCACGATATTGAGTATGTTGAGCGGGGGCGGGGGAGTGGAGCAGGTGCAGCAGCAGGCGCCGGCGCAGCGTCCGCCAGCGGACGACCGCATGGCCAAATTCGTATCCACCGTCCTGGCCGACACCGAAGACGTGTGGAAGGACGTGTTTGCCAAGGGTGGAAAGCAATACCAGCAGCCACGCCTGGTGCTGTTTCGGGGTGCCACGCCCACCGCCTGCGGCACCGGGCAGGCCGCGATGGGACCGTTCTACTGCCCCGGCGACCAGAAGGTGTACATCGACCTCGCGTTTTACGAAACGCTGAAGACCCGGCTCGGCGCGCCGGGCGATTTTGCCCAGGCCTATGTGATCGCCCATGAAGTGGGGCACCACGTGCAGAACCTGCTGGGCATCAGCGCGAAGATGGAGCAGATGCGCGGCCGCGTCAGCCAGACCGAGTACAACGCCTTGAGCGTGCGCCTGGAGTTGCAGGCCGATTGCCTGGCGGGCGTCTGGGCCCATCACGCCCAGAACGCGCGGCAAATCCTGGATAACGGCGATGTTGACGAGGCCATGAACGCTGCGGCAAAAATCGGCGATGATGCCCTGCAGCGTGCCGGCGGCGGCGCTGTGGTGCCGGAGAGTTTCACCCATGGAACCAGCGCCCAGCGGCAGCGCTGGTTCAACGCCGGCCTGCAGGGCGGCAGCGTCAAGGGGTGCGACACCTTCGCGGCGCGCGCCTTAT
>JANNDB010000812.1:0-3919 GCA_031387285.1 Betaproteobacteria bacterium
CGTTATGGGTGAGTGCGCCGGGTTGCGATGGATGTTCCATGGCGTAGCGCTGGCGCTGCGCGAAATCCTGGTAGGTATCAATGCCTCGCAGTTGCAGGATGGTGTTGCGCACCGCCGCCTCCACCAACACGGCGATATTGCGCCCGGCTACCACCTGAATCACCACTTTGCGCACAGGAATACCCAGGATGTCCTGGGTCAGCGGCTCATGCGGCATGCGTTCGAACTCGCGCTCGAGTGTCTCGCGCCGTACCAGGTGCACGATCAGCTTGAGCCGGATCTTGCGCCGCACCGCGGTTTCGCCAAAGATCGCCCGGATGTCGAGCAGACCAATACCCCGCACCTCCAGCAGGTTTTGCAAAAGGTCGGGGCAGCGCCCTTGTATCGTCGTCTGGTTGGTGCGGTAGAGGTCCACCGCGTCGTCTGCCACGAGGCCGTTGCCGCGCGAGATCAACTCCAGGCCAAGCTCACTCTTGCCCAGGCCCGACTCTCCGGTGATCAACACCCCCAGTCCGAGGATGTCCATCAGCACGCCATGCATAGAGACGCGGTCGGCGAAATGCTTGGACAGGTAGGCGCGCAGCAGGTCGATGACAAAGGCCGACGACGACTCGGTGGCGAACATCGGAATCTGGGCACGTTCACACATCGACAGCAGCGCATCCGGTGCCGACTGCCCGTCGGCCAGCACGAGCACCGGCGGCTCCAGCGTGACAATGCGGGAAATCCGGCGCCCGCAGTCTTCCGCTGCGCCGTTGGCGAGATAGGCGATTTCCCGCTCACCGAGTATCTGGACCCGGTACGGATGTATGTAATTGAGATAGCCGACCAGATCGGCACCGGAGCGTGCCGCGCGAACGGCCACTTCGTCAAAGCGACGTTCCGAGGCCCCCAGGCCCGCCACCCACTGCCACTTCAATGCGCTACGGAATTCCTCGAACAGGACGTCCGCACTGACGACAGTCGGTTTCACGGGCGTGCGGCCTGGATCTCAGGCCCCATGCGCGGACTGCCACTGCGAAATCAGTGCATGCAGTTGCGTGGCCTCGGTACTGGCGGTCAGCTTGCTGCGCAACTGCGCGTCGCTGAGCAATTCCGCAATCTCGGAGAGGATTTCAAGGTGTTTCTGTGTTGCTGCTTCGGGCACCAGCAGGAAAATCAGCAGCGACACGGCCTCGTCATCGGGAGAGTCGAACCCGATCGGGTTGGCCAGCAGGAACACCGCCGCCATGGGGGCGCGCAGACCCTTGATGCGCCCATGCGGTATGGCAACGCCATGCCCCAGGCCCGTGGAGCCCAGACGCTCCCGCGAAAACAGACTGTCGGTCACCAGCGCGCGACTCAGCCCGTGGAGGTTTTCGAAAAGCAGCCCAGCCTCTTCAAAAGCGCGCTTCTTGCTGGTGGCCTCGACTTGCACAAGTACTTGTGCAGGCGGAAGAATGGACGCGAGGCGATTCATGGTTCGGTGGCAGATTATGCACAGAAAAAAACCGCCCGGCAGTGGTGCCAGGGCGGTTCCATGGGCCAACGCTACGGCGTTACATCACTCGCTTGGGCGCCTCATGGTGGTGGTCCTGCAGGCGATCCTTGTGGCGAACGACTTGTCGGTCCAGCTTGTCGACCAACTCGTCAACCGCCGCATACAGGTCGGCATGCGAACTTTCGGCAAACATGTCGCTGCCTTTCACGTGAATGTTGCATTCCGCTCGCTGCCGTCGTTCCTTTTCCTTCTGCTTTTCGACGGTGAGCAGCACCTTGACATCAACAACCTGGTCAAAGTGGCGGAGGATCCGATCAAGCTTGGTCGTTACATAGTTTCTCAAGGCTGGGGTGACTTCGAGGTGATGACCGCTGATCGTCAAATTCATGAGTTTCCTCCTGTGGTGCTCGCCGTTGAAAGAGCCGCGCGTTTGGCGCGCGGCTGGGAAAATGCAACTCCTTGAGTCACTATGCCCCGGTTGCGCGGCAAATGCAATCCTTTTCGCTTGATCCCGCGCAATCCATGTGACCGTCTGTGAAAACAGTGCAAATGCAACTGTTTGCAATAGACTCTTGACTCACGACCCCAAAGCGTCATGAGCCTCGACACCATCATCCATTCCGGCATGCGCCAGTTCGGCCGCCCATCTGTGGGGCTGGTCCTGATGGGCGGTGGCGCGCGCACGGCATACCAGGTCGGTGTGTTGCGCGCACTGGGACGGATGCTGCAGGCGCACCCTGGGGCGTTCCGCGGTTTTCCCTTTCAGGTGCTGGTAGGGACATCCGCCGGTGCCATCAATGCCGCGTTTCTGGCCGGACGTGCCAACACGGGCCTGCAGGCGTTCGAGCAACTGGCCGAATTCTGGGCCCGTCTGCGCTCAACCGATGTGTACTACCTGAACGTGCCGCCGTGGGTGCGCTTCAGCCGAATTGCCGTCGCCTGGAGCCTGTCGCGCCATGCCCGCGCCAATGGTGCCATGCTGGACAACGCGCCGTTGCTGAAGACGTTGAACGATGGCATCTTGTTTGACGGCATATTCGAAGCGCTGCGCTCCAACACCATCGACGCGTTGGCTGTTACCGGCTCCAGCTACACCAGTGGGGTCCACTGGACATTCTGCCAGACGGCAAGTCGCGCTGAGTTCGAAGGCTGGTCCCGCCCCGGCCGACGCGCGGAATACGGCCGGGTGACGGCAGCGCACCTGATGGCCTCCAGCGCCATTCCATTCCTTTTTCCGGCCGCGCCCTTGCAGGTGGATGACCGAGTCGAACATTTTGGCGATGGTTCGATGCGCCAGGTGACGCCCCTCTCGCCGGCCATGCACCTGGGCGCCCGCAAGATTCTGGTGGTGGGCGTCGGGCAGCCCGAGCGGTCGGGCCTGGTATCCGGCCAGTCCGTTGCGTCGACCAGCGGGCCGACGCTCGGCAGCATGGCTGGTCACGTGATGGCCAGTGTTTTTCACGATACCTTGCAGGCCGACGTGGAGCAGACGCAGCGCGTTACGCAGACGATCAATCGCCTGCCCCGTGAAGCCGCTGCCGCCATGCCCTACAAGTCCATCGA
The DNA here is from genome assembly GCA_031387285.1 of Betaproteobacteria bacterium. Lineage (GTDB taxonomy): Bacteria > Pseudomonadota > Gammaproteobacteria > Burkholderiales > Burkholderiaceae_C > CAISIP01. The sequence goes on from JANNDB010000812.1 coordinate 3,044, forward strand.
TGTGTTGGCGGTGGCGCCGACGCGTTCGCTGGATGCTCTGGCGCAACAATTCACCAGCGAATTGCCCTCCGCCGTTCGCGACGCGCTGGGCGCCCTGGGCGTATTGCGTGGCAGTGGCGGCACGCTGGCGAGTTACCTCCTGTTCGAACCCGGATTCGTGCAGTCGCTGATTGCCATGGGCGAGCAGGACGCCCTGGCGCTGAAAGAGGAGTTGCTGGAGATGATCCTGGGCCGCTAGGCCGCTCTGGTGCGCGGAGGCGATGCGATAATTTGGCTCGCCCATGCTCAATGTTTTCACTCTTGCCAACGGCCGCCTGTTCCAGGAGGAAATCGAGTCGTTGGAGGAACTGTCGCGCTTTCAGCCGATATGGGTCGACCTGGAGGCGCCGACCCCGGAAGAGAAACAGTGGGTCAAGCAGTACTTCGGGCTGTCCATCCCCGACGATGCCATGGACGAGGACATCGAGGAATCGGCGCGCTTTTACTCAGAGGACAACGGCGACCTGCATATCCGCAGCGACTTCCTGATTGCGGACGACAGCGAGCCGCGCACCGTGCGTGTGGCCTTCATCCTCAATCTCGTGAACGCCGAGTTGCGCAGCAAGGGAGTGCTGTTCTCGATCCACGACGAAGACGTGCCGGTGTTCCGCCTGCTGCGCATGCGCGCGCGCCGGGCGCCCGGCCTGATCGAGGATGCCAAGGAGGTCCTGCTCAAGCTCTTTGACGCCGATGCCGAATACTCGGCCGATACGCTCGAGGATATTTACGTGGAGCTGGAGAAAGTCAGCGCCAAGGTGCTGTCGGGCGACATGACGGACATGCTCGCCGGCGAGGTACTGGGCGCCATCGCCCGCCACGAAGACATGAACGGCCGCA
>JANNDB010000826.1:0-4183 GCA_031387285.1 Betaproteobacteria bacterium
GAGCCATCACAAGTAGCCCCGTACAATCGCGGCTCGGTCGGGGCGTTAGCTCAGTTGGTTAGAGCAGAGGACTCATAATCCTTTGGTCGTAGGTTCAAGTCCTACACGCCCTACCAACTCATTGAATACCCGGGCTTCCTCAATTCAGTTGGTCCATCCGGCAGGTGGCGGTCTACGTTCCTCTGAGAGCTAGAACTCCGCGTGAGAGTTGGTGAACAACCAACGCGCAGGCTGTTGTACCGGTTCCGCGAAAATACAACGCGAACGCTGTGGAGGTGTACGCATGACTGCGCGGGCGACTAGGCAGGGTGTCGATCAGTCGGATCGGTCACATCAGTCGCAGCTGGCTTCAGCTTGGCAAACGCCTTGACGAGCAAGTGGGGAATGAGCAGGTGTGCCGGCATCCGCAACGCGTGCGACCGGATGTAGAGGAGTGATCGTGTCAGCACCGCCAAGGCGTCGGTGCGCTCCTCCAAACGGAACGGAATCGCGTTCAGATAGATGCTCGTCAAGGCGCCGACAGACGTCCTTTCGACGCGTCCAAGTGCAGATATGACATGGTCAGGAACGTTGCTGCCAAATACAGTCTCGGCGAGTTTCAAGATGAGCAGCACAGGTCCGGCAAGCTGCTGCTGCGTCGAGTACTCGCAAACGCGATTCCAGAATGAGTCTGCATGACCAAACTCGGACACCATGACGTCGATGTCGTGCAGGTCACGCATTGCGCTGTCGAGTTCGCCCTCGTGTGCAAGATGCGTTGCACTATGGATCAACATGTCTTCCGGGCATGGCACCCGGATCCACGGTAGGTCGGCATGTGCGATTGGCACGGCCCGTGCAAACATGTCTTCGGCCTTGGGATGTCGGCGCGTGGTGGAGGGCAGGATGTTGTGATGCACGTCTAGCACGGTGCCACGCCTGACATGGGTCATCGGTGGCAATTCGTGCATCCACTTTCGATAGTAGTATTGGTCGTACCGGCTGGATTTGGCACTGACCCAACCATTGATCATCAGCCTGCTTTCGACGTCACCGAGTCGGTCGCGCGGGACAAGAATGTCGATGTCGCCAAACATGCGCCCACGTGCTGCCATGCACTCGCCCATGACATAGGCAGCGCCCTTCAACAGCAGAATCGTCTGCCCAAGCGGACGCAGAGCCTCATGCAGGCGATGCACCTCCCATCGGACGGACAAAGCTTGTCGCTGACTGAGCAGGCTCATGCCGCGCAGGTGTCTTGCTGGTCCCGCAGGGAAAGCGTCGATGTCGCCGGAGGCGGCTACGGCCAACGCGCCGAGTAGATTGCATTGCCTCGCGTCATTGATGAGCGTTGTCCACTCAGACAAGCTCAATCGCATTAAATTGCTCGGCGCACGGAAGGCCTTGCCCAGCACGCAACGGTCGGCACGCAACCGGTTCATCCAACAACCTCGTCAATCGCGTCGAGCGCGGCCTGCGTCGAGCCGTACGTTATCTGGTAACAGCTGGCGTCAGACAGCATCGAGCACAAAGCGTTGAAACCAACCTCGCCCATTCGCTCGCGATTGAACGACTGTTCGGAGATGAGCGCGAATGCCTCCGCTCGACTGACCTCCTCTACTTTGCGGCCGCCGCCTTGAACAAATCGGGGAAACACCACCCAATGGACTTTGGCAGGCACCATGCCCTGCGAAATTGAATCTTGATCACACGCTACATGCGCTATCGCCCCCTTGCGGGTATCGCGATAGATTCGACCGAGCGACGCGCCCGGAAATCCGGACACGATGTCGATTGATTCGTTTTTTACGCAGATGGGCCGAGGGTGCGGCAGAACGGTTCCCGACAGCGGTTCCAGGATGGTCAGTTCGTCGGACAGCAAGCGCCACCGCTTCATGAGGTGCAGTGCAGCGCAAAGCGTGCTCTTGCCAGCGCCGGGGTGCCCCGGCATTACGATGGCACGTTGTCCCATCGCGAGCACTCCAGCGTGCATTACAAGGTACCCGACCGGTCGACTTGCCACACACCAGTTCAGGCCCCACTCGAGCATCGGCGCAGCTTGGTCGAACGGCAACGGAAAAAACGACTCGTTGTCGTCCAACAGGAACCGGCACTGGCGATGCAACGTCCGGCGCAACCCGAGCCCGGGTTGAACTTGAACGTCGAAGTCGACAAAAACGTCTGTCGGCGACTGCAACCGCGTCGCATAGAAGCGCTGGATGTGCTCAGCAACCTCGCCGATGGAGGAGCGGACGCGCACATCAAATGGTGCTATCCGCAGGACAGCGTCAAGCAATTGGTCGGATCATTCAAATGGGGCTGAGAAAATCACTATCAGCCCACTTGGATCAGATCATATCCGACCAAATTTTCCACGACCATGGTTGTAGCCGCAAAAGGGTCGTAGTAGCTGCCGGCAGCAGGCACAGACTTGGCGATACTGGCCAAACTGCCGGCACGCGCTGCCGACATGCTGCTCAAAACGTCTGCCGCCAGCAGGGACACAATCCAATGGTCACCAGAGTTTCGGTCGAAAACTACGACAGCAGCCGAACATGACCACCTCGGGCCGAAAATCAAGTCACGGCCTGCCGCAAGAGAAAGCCGGGCGGTTAATGGAAGATGTTCTTGGACGTCAAAGTCTTCTGTGGCCATGTCATGCAGGTGTTGACGTTGGCTACATTGTGCTGCGTTGACCGACTACTGCTGACAGAGCGACGGGTCGTTGCCACTGGCGTTGATGTCGTACATGCCAGAAATGTAATTGATTACGTCGGTACTGGTCCACGGAGTGGTACACGTAATCGTGGAAGGGCAGTAGGTGCCACCAGCCTTCACTGCATTCCACATGGCGACGACGTCCGTCTGTTTGAGTGGGTAATTGCTGCTGAAATATGCGGCATTCAGCCACGCCGCAATCAGGTGCCGCATCAACTGGCCGTTTGTGAAACTGCCCGGAAACGCAAGCACGGCCCAGATTCCAGTACCGGTGGGAACGGCCGCGCCGGGCAGTACGGTTGTCACCAAGGTACCGGCGGTCTTGATGGTGGACAGGCTCAAAGCCTGCATCCCAGACAAACATTCCACTACGACATTTTTAAAAGTCGGGTATGTGGCGCCAGCGCCTGCCCAGCTGCCGAAGTGCTGCGGCACTTTCCAGTATCCGGGGGAAAGCCCCCCTGAACAGGTGGAGTCAACAGGGCGAGGGCTCGTATTCCCGCTCATCATGGCCGATGGGCTTCTGCAAATACCGGTCGTCCCCAATGCCGTTCTAGCCTGGACCGCCATCAATACGCCCACCCCCGCCGGAACTCCGCGGAACAGGCGGCGGCGCATTTCGTTTGGCTTCTTTGCTTGGTCGTCGTTAACGCGTTCCATCGGTTGCCTCTCAAACTTGGTATTTCTGATCTCGAATCCCGGTTGCCATATAGCGACTCACCTCGTTGACAACACCCAAAAAAGCGATGACCGAGACAGTCTGTGCTGCTGGAGGCCAGCGACACTGCTTATCAAGGCGGCATACACACTCGATTGTCTATGCCAAAGCAATATTCGGGCCATTGATGAGATCTTTAATAAGCCGTTGATTTATAAATATAAAATTGGCGCCTTCAGTGTCATCAATGTCGTCCTCGTATAGAGTGTCAATATTACCGACAGGGGCGAAAGGCCTCGTCGTCCTCCGTCATGACTATCGTCGATGGGGTCGGGAGTTTGCGGTGACGCGCCAGGTATCAGTCAATGGCCCTGGGCGCTGATGCGTATTGTCACTCACTTCAATTTGGCCGGAATGACTCCCCACGACGTCAAGCTGACTGCTGCCTTGGCCCGATTCGATCCAACGTAGGTGGTTTGTCCGTCTATCAAGCGACAATGGGCTATGTTCGCTCGAGTCGTTGCCGTAAACAGCCAAGTCCATGCGTCCGTTCGTGTTCGCGAGATCGGCAACTTCTCGTTCGCGGCCGGCACGCACTTTGCCTATCTGACAATGCAGGAGTTCGCGCGGGCGGCCTCGATATATTCCGTTGTATTTTTGGAGGATAAGGCTGTAGGTGGGTTCCGGCCAGTCGCGCTGCTGGGCTTGGAACCCGAACAGAATGTATTTGTCGACGGCGCTGGAAAGTGGCTGGCCTCGTATATTGCCGCGGTCATACGACGCTAGGCCTGTACCCTCTTGGGGAGTAGCCAGGATGGGGAGTTTTTG
>JANNDB010000922.1:0-17254 GCA_031387285.1 Betaproteobacteria bacterium
AGGACGCTGCGGAAGTTCCATCCGGCCGCGCCTGCGTTCTCCCAATCGGCGAAGTCCGCGTGCTGGCCGCGGATGTAGAGCAGTCCGTTGATGGCGCTTGATCCTCCCAACACCCTGCCACGGGGCCACACCATGGCCCGCCCTGCTGTATTTGCCTGAGGCTCCAACGGGAACTGCCATGTGAATCGCCGGTCGTAGATGGTACGGAAGTAGCCGATGGGTAGGCGCAGCCAGAAGTTGCCCCCGGCGCCTCCGGACTCGAGCAGCAGGACGCGGCGCTCGGGCGCTTCGGACAGGCGGTTGGCCAGAACACAACCCGCTGAACCTGCGCCGATGACGATGTAGTCGTAGCCCGGGTACTCATTGGCCATCGCGTGTACCCATCGAATCCGGCTACTGCAACTGGTCCATCACTGCACCACCCAGCTGCGCAGATCGCGCAATGGGTCTGTAACACCGAGACCAGGCTCATCTGCAAGGCGACAGCTGCCGTCAAGGGGTCGATCAAACTGCGGCGCGAGCAAACTGCGAAGCGGGTTGTCGTTGGCGTCGACCTCCAGCAGCCCACCGCCTCCCTTCGCGGCCAGGACGTGCGCCGACGCGAGCAAACCCAGACCTGCGCCCAAGAAATGCGGGCAACATCGCACGTTGGCGCTTGCCGCGATATCGAAGACGCGCAACATTCCGCTGACGCCACCCCATTTCGCCAAGTCTGGCTGCACTACGCCAAGCGCGCCACTCTGAATGGCGGCAGCGAATGTCTTTTCACCGTAGAGATTTTCACCCAGTGCGATCGGCGTTTGGCTGGCAGATGCCAGCGCAGCCCAGTCGGCCCAAGGCCTATCGGCGCGCAGCGGCTCCTCCAGCCAGTTCAGGCCATAGCGCGCCATCTCGGTCACCTTTTGTCTCGCCTCCTGCAACGTCCACGCCTGATTCGCATCTGCCATCAGCATGTCGCCTGGCTGCAGCACGTCTCGCATCCGCGCGAGGTTGAGTGTGATTTGAATCAGCGGCATAGAAAATCCCATGCCGTTCAGTCTTCACTGATCGCCACATGGTTTTCAAGCTCGGGGTTGGCGACGTGGTCATCCTGCAGTTCCACGACTACCCGATGGATCGTCCCGGTGAATGCAGAAGGACAGGTGTAGCGATCACTGACCGGGCTCCCGTCGTCGTACCCGCAATAAAGACCGCCGGCCGTGGCTCCCAGCGGCCACATGTTGCTCATTTCCAGGCGACTCAGGGGTACGCCGTCGCAGAGCAAAGTTCCGGTTCCCGCACAATGCCCGTGCTTGCTGAACTCGAAGGCGAGTTGATGACGCCCGGGTGCGACACGCTCGCTCGCTGCGAGCACCCACCGCTTGTCGGGGCCAACGTACTCATGGATCAGCAAACCGTTTTCCATCATCAGCACGTAGCCACCAAAACGCCCGCCGGCTGCAAGGAGCACACCTTGGGCATTGGCGGGCACCTCGACGTCAGCAACGATTCGGTAAGACCGGTTGGCCAGCGGGGGAGCAGCGACCCCGGACAGCCGATCCATCCCTGGCTCAAACACGTACCGCTTGCGCGCCGGCACCTTATACGTCAACAGGATCCGCTCGCGATCACGATCATCGAGCGGTAGCACGTGGTGCAACTCGGCCTGCTCCCACCATAGTGCGACGAGTTCCTTGAGCTTGTCGGGATAGAGGTGGGCCACGTCCCGGCACTCAGTGAAGTCGTTGTCCAAGTGGTAGAGCTCCCACCGGTCGCACTCGAAATCAGCACCTTTGATGTGGTGGGTCACGGCTTTCCACCCGTCGGCCCAGACGCCCCTGTGCCCCATCAGTTCAAAGTATTGGACCTTCTTGCGGGAAGGCGCAAAGGCTTGCTCGAAGGTGTACTCCAGGCTGGCGCCATGGATCGGCATCTGCTCGATGCCCTGAACGATTCTCGGCGCCTGCACTCCCACCGCGTCGAGGATCGTCGGCACGATATCGCTGCAATGGCAGAACTGGGGGCTGACTAGCCCACCCTGCTTGATTCGGGCCGGCCAATGCATGATGAGCGGGTCACGCACCCCCCCGCCGTGGGTGTGCATTTTGAACCACTTCAGCGGCGTGTTTCCAGCGTGTCCCCACCCCTTGGGATAGTTGTTGAACAGGTGTTCGGAGCCGAGGTGCTCCATGACGGCGAGCTTTTCCTTCAATGATTCGTCCAGGAACTGGTAATGCCTGCGGATATTCGCGTCACCAAAATCACCGCCTTCCTCGGTCGCTCCGTTGTCGGAGAGCACGACGAGCAAGGTGTTCTCCAGCAGGTCATGGGAGGCGAGGTAGTCGACAAGACGCCCGATCTGCGCGTCGGTGTGGTCCAGGAATCCGGCGAAGACTTCCTGGTGGCGGGCACACAGTTGCCTTTCATTCGCACTCAAGGTGGTCCAGGGTCGGACAGCCTCGTTCATGGGAGTGAGTTCGGCACCGGGGGGCAATATCCCAAGCTGCAACTGGCGCGCGAACCAGCGCTCGCGCATGGCATCCCATCCTTCATCGAACCGACCCGCGTACTTGTCCACATAGGCGCGCGGCGCATGGTGCGGCGAATGGCAGGCTCCCAGCGCGACGTATGAGAAAAATGGCTTTCCCGGTGCCGCGGCCTGCTGGTCTCGGATCATCCCGATGGTTTGATCGATCAGGTCCTCGGTCAGGTGATATCCCAGCCTCCGTGGCGTGGGGATCGAATGGTTGTCGCAGATCAGCTCAGGGTTCCAGTGGTCCATCAGAGAAGGAAGGAATCCGTAGTAGCGGTCAAACCCCCTTCCAATGGGCCATTGTTCATACGGCCCTGCTGCCGTCCAGTCGCGCAATCGGGCGAGGTGCCACTTGCCGACAGCGAAGCAGTTGTAACCTGCGGGTCGGAGCATTTCCGCCAAGGTGGCCGCGCGTCTGCTTACCTGGCCCTGGTAACCTGGGTAACCGGTACACCAGTCCGCAATCATGCCCATGCCCACGGCATGGTGGTGGCGGCCCGTCAACAGGGAAGCCCGGGTCGGCGAACACATCGCTGTCGTATGGAAGTTGTTGTAACGCCTGCCTGTCGCAGCCAGTGCATCGATACGCGGGGTCTCGATGGTGGAACCGTAGCATCCAAGGTGCGCGAATCCAACATCGTCCAACACTACGATCACCACGTTCGGTGCGTCTTTGGGCGTCTTTCTTTCGGGCTCAATCCACGGTGTGGAAGTCCTGTAACTGCGCTCGATGACCCCCTTGAAATATTCGTTCTGCCGGGCCCCATTTGTCTTTGTCGGACCGGATGTCATGGCGGAACGTCGCGGTAAACCTGGCCGCGCGCGCGCACCGGGTCAAGCAGCGACCAGTCACCTTGCTCGACGGCGAATCCCTTTGGATACGGTGGTCGGGGCTCCATGCCGATTGCCTGCATCACGCGATCATCGCGGTAATAGCAGCGGGTTGTGGCGGCCACCAGAACTTCAGCCAGCGCCGGATAGGTGGCGCGGAAAAGCTTCGTCACCGAGCGCTGGGTGGCAACAGGTGCATCGGCAAATACCCCCGACGCCATGGCATCCAGATGCCGCACGGCCAATTGCACGTTTTCGGCGTCCCGGCCAAGCGACGACGCGATGTCTGAAAAAATCTTTTCGTCGTCCGCACCGGGCACCTCGTATTCGGTGCTGTCAGGGATCATCAGCGCCACCAGGCACCGCAGCGAGCGACGCCCATCGGCCGACAAGCCTCGAGGGCTGCCTATTGAAATGGTCTTTTTCATCGTGGCCTCAATCGAACAGGGTGTCCAGCCGCTTCTTGATGTTGTCGGCGATATACAGGGCCAAGGCTTGGATCGTGGCCGTGGGATTGACGCCGCCCGAGGTGACAAAAATGCTGCCATCAACAATAAAGAGATTCTTTACGTCGTGGCTTCTGCCCCACTCATTCACGACTGAGCAGGAGGGATCGGTGCCCATACGGGCCGTCCCCATCAAATGCCATCCTGCGTGAGGTAAAGGCCCCTCCGCGACAATGTCGCGCGCGCCAGCCGCCTGCAGTATTTCGGTGCCCCGTGCCATCGAATGGTCAAGCATGCGGCGGCTGTTTTCGCTCAACCGGTAAGTGATCTTGGGGGCGGGAATTCCGTTCGAGTCCTTCAGATCAGGGTCGAGCGTGACCGTGTTGTGTTCTTCAGGCAGGTCCTCACAGATCGTGACCATCCCCACGCTTCGGTCGAATACCCGGCGGTAAGCCCGGTGATGCTCCTCTCCCCAGGGTATCTGTCCGGTCGCCATGCCCGCCATGGCAGCTGCCACCGGCCCCGCACCCCGCGAAAACTGGTAGGTATAGCCGCGCACAAAGCCCCTGGACAGGTCGGTCTCGTAAAACTGCTGGCTCCAGGTCCCAATATGGGGGCCACGATACCCGTCAGTCAGGTCGTCGAAAAATCCCCGAATGCCCGAGTAGGGGTGAAACATCAGGTTTTTGCCGACCAGCCCACTGGAATTGGCCAAACCTCCCGGAAAATCCGCCGAAGCCGAGTTGAGCAGGATTCTGGGGGTCCCGATGCCGTTGCAGGCCAGGATCACAACCTCGGCAGCCTGGAAATGCTCCACGCCGTCGGCGTCGTAGTAGATCGCCCCGGTGGCCATACCTTGGACATTGGTCGTTATCTCGCGCACTCTGCAGCGGGTGCGTAGTTCCACCCGCTGGCGCAATGCCAGTGGCCAGTAGGTGATGTCCGTGCTGGCCTTGGCACCTTGCGCACAACCTGCAATGCAATGACCGAGGTTGACGCATTTTGCACGTCCCTCGTAGTCCTGGGTGGCGATGGCGGCGTCCGCAGGCCACCAATGCCAGCCCAGCCTGTTCATGGCCTGACCCAGGATGGTGCCAGTCCGGCCTAGCGGCAAGGGCGGTAGCACCGCGACCTTTGGCGGATAGGCCGGGTCACCCGCCAGCCCTGAGATACCCATCATCCGGTCATTCAGCGCGAAATACGGCTCCAGCATGTTGTAGTCAACTGGCCAGTCGTCTGCCACACCATCGAGCGTTCGAACCCGGAAGTCCGAGGGATGCATGCGTGGAAAATGCCCCGCATACAAGACCGTTCCGCCCCCAACGCCGTTGAAATTGGCCACCTTGATCGGCGAGTCGTGGTCGTTGATCGGGTAGTCCGTCCGGTGGCCGCGGCGATTCGGGTTGATGCTGAAGTCGCCGAACTGCCGGGCTTCCCAGTCGCGGCCGTTGCTGGGATAGTCCGTCGGCTTGACCCAGTCTCCCTGCTCCAGGCACAGGATGCGCATCCGGGTTTCGGCCAGGCTCCAAGCCACTGCGGCTCCAGAAGCACCGGCGCCGATGATCAGTACATCGACAGAGTTCGTCATGCTGGCGCCATCAGATCTGGGGCCGCGCGCGGCCCATGAGCCCGTGGCTGGTGATAGGCGGGTAGTTGCGCAACGCGTCTTCGTTGGGCTCGGTGCCCCATCCCGGCCGATCGCTCAGCACCAGATGCCCGTCCTCGTAGACGGGCAGGTGGGTGAACAGTTCGTGGTCCCAGGCGATGCGGTCGATGTCGACTTCCATGATCCGAAGGTTGGGTACGGCGGCACTGAAGTGGGCATTCATCATGGTGCACAGGTGGCCGTAGAAGTTGTGGCAAGCCACATTGACCTCGTGGGCCTCGGCCGCGGCGGCGATCTTCATGGACTGCCACACGCCGTTCCAGGGGGTGTCCACGATGGCTACATCCACGGCTTGCTCGCGCAGGAATGGCAGGAACTGCTGCACCCCGATGAGGGTCTCACAGGAGGCAATCGGATGGCGGCTTTGCGAGCGCAGGTAGGCCAGGGCCTGGGGATTGAGCGTATCGATCTCAATCCAGAACATGTCCAGATCGGCGATCTCGCGCAGGATCTTGAGGTAGCCCTCGGTCTTGGCGTTGAAGTTCAAGTCCAACAGGATGTCCATGTCCGGGCCGGCGGCATCGCGGATGATTTCCAGGTGTTCGCGCACGCCCTTGAGGACCTTGCGGTCGATGTTGAGCTCGGGCAGGAAGGGGACGCCAAAGCCGCTGCCCCAGCCCAGTATCTTGTTGTTCTCATAGCGGTACATGTTGGTTTTCAGGCCGCTGAATCCCCGGTCGCGCACTTCGCGCGCCAGAGCGCGTACCCCATCGGCGTCTGTGATCTCGGGCTGATAATGCGGCCGCCGCGATGCGCGCCAGGTGACGCAGTGCGACCAGTACACGCGCAAGCGGTCACGAATCTTCCCGCCCAGCAGGTCATAACAGGGGACATTGAGCGTCTTGGCCTTCGCATCGAGCAGTGCGTTCTCAATCGCGCCCAGCGCCTGCCCGACCACTCCGCCCGAGCCCGGCCGCGTCACGCAATGCAGGTCTTCGCGAACGCGCTCGTGTTGCATCACCGACTGTCCCACCACACGCGAAGAAAGCTGCTCGATGACCGTGCCCACTCCAGGTGAACCGAACCCCTCATCAAACTCGCTCCAGCCCACGATTCCGTCCTCCGTAGTTGCCTTTACGAAGTAGTAGTTGCGCCACGACGCGCTGCACGACAGCGTCTTGAGTTCGGTGATGCGATGCTTGGAGGTCATGGTGTAAGTTGTGTGTAATGAAGATCGGGAGATCTCGTTGGAAATCGGAGCGCTGCGGAGCAGTCAGGCTTCGGCAGGAACTGGAATGCTCCCGACCGCGTCCGGGATCGTGGCGGCACGATCCAGCAGGAACTGCGGAAACGTGCCGCCCGCGTCGGCCGTGCCAGTGCGAAACATGGACCGCAGCACATCCGGGTGGTCGGCAGCGACACTGGGCACCTCACCGGGTGACCTGGACGCCGGAAACAACAAGGCACCGGTGCCATCGATCTTGGCGTTGAACCACCATGTGTCATCCACCACGGTCATGGCCGCACCCCATCCCACCGTGACGTGATCGCGGATGGGAGCCCCGCCGGCGAATGCAGTTTTGTAAAACGACTTGCCATCGATCGGTGTCGGGGCGCTCAGGCCGGTGGCCTCAAGCACTGTTGGCGCGAGGTCGTGCGCCTGCACCCAGGCATCACATTGCGTCCCGGCGCCCAACCTGCCCGGGTGGCGGATCATCAGCGGCAAATGAAAGGTTTCCGGGTCTGACGGATAGGGACGCTTGCCGATGTAGCCGCGGCGGTCCCACAACGAGTGGCCGTGGTCGGCCGTCACCACGACAAGGGAGTCTTCGAGCATGCCGTTGACGCGCAGCGACTCCATCAGGTGACCAAACCAGCGATCGCACATTTCCACCAGCCCTGAATAGTTCGCTCGCGTGCGGCGCAACAGGTCCTCGCTCAAGTGAGGCATTTCGGCGTAGGGTGACAACACCTGTTCGGGTCCATCGAACGGGTCGTAGCGCTTTCTGTAGTGCTCTGGCACAAACCAGGGCTCATGCGGATCGAACGACTCCACGGTGAGAAACATGCGTTGCGCATCCTGGTTCTGTTCGACCCATCGGCTCGCTTCCTGCATTACCTGAGCGTTGAACCATTGCTCCTCGCGGACCCGGTCACGCATGTTCAACAGCGCCTTGCTGTCGAACCAGAATGAATCCTTCCCAGCCACGGCCATGATCTTTTCGCGGATCTCGCTGAATTCACGAGGGATCCAACGTTCGATTTCCTCCGGGCTTGGAACTCGCCCGCTTCGCGCATGATCCGCTTCCTGCCCGCGGATGAAAGTCCACTGGTCAAAACCGCGCCAGAAATTCTTGCCCGGTTTGAACTGGTGATACAGATCCGATATGAGTCCGGTGCGAAATTGGTGCGACGAGAAAATTTCTGAAAGAGTGTCCTGCTCATTCGGAATCGGACCCCAACCCGGGAAGTAGCCGACGCACCAGTCCCCCTTCATATGCCGAAAGTCGCCATTGTGAAAGGGGTAGGTCCGTTGCCCGGTGTAGATCGCGCGGCGAGCGCACAACGTAGGCAGCGATTCGGGAAAGGCACGTGTGAATGTCACCGAATCGCGTGCGAACGCGTCGAAGTTCGGCGTGTGGATCGCCCCCCAATGCGGCGGGTCGCCATAACAACCCAGGGCGTCGCGGCGCAGCGAATCCAGAACAACCAGAATGACGTTGCGGGCGAGTGGTGCGGTTGACATGGGCTTCCTTGTGCTGCCTTCTTGGCGATGAGCGGGGCATTCAGTTCGCACGATCAAAGGGCTGTCCGGCGTCTTGAACTGAAATGGTAGCGCATATCAAAAACATTTGCAACATCCTTGCAACAGGCGTGATTGATCGGATGGCAGGTGTGCTTTGGGCGGTGACCATGGATGACCTGGACGCGAAATGGGGGCGACCTGTCGTTAAAGGAGGTCTCCACACTGTACTCAAATCTATTCGTTTGAATAATTGTTGCTATACGCTACCATCTGGGGATCGCCAGAACGCACCTGCTCACCGGTCTGTTACCGCTGGGCTCAGCAGGCGCGGATGGGTCGTCGGCAGCAATATCATTTCAAGCGGAAAGGCGCAAGCACCGTGTCGGAGCAAAAAGCCAAGAAGTCGCGGACAGGTGGGACCGGGCATCGGATTGAGGAGGTTGCACAACTTGCGGGCGTTGCACCCATCACCGTATCTCGTGTTCTGAACAAACCGGAAACGGTCTCTGAATCCACGCGCGCTGCGGTCTGGGCTGCCATCGAGGAAATCGGTTACATACCCAATCGCCTTGCTGGCGGCCTGGCCTCGAACACGTCGCGCACCGTGGGCATGGTGCTCCCCTACATCGACAACCCGGCATTCGCTGAGCGAGTCCAAGGCGTGACAGACGTCATGTCTGCCGCTGGTTATACGCTGTTGCTGGGTTTGAGCGGCTATTCTCCCGAGACCGAGCTGGAGCACGTGATCTCGTTTCTTGGTCAACGCGTGGCGGGCCTGATACTCACGGGAACGAGCCATGCAGAGCGCACCTACAGCCTGCTGGCCCGGGCCGGGGTACCCGTCGTGGAGGTGCCCTTGATATCCGGACGATTGATCGACATGGCGGTCGGCTATTCGAACGATGGCGCAAGTTATTCGATGATGGAGCATCTCGCGCGCTGTGGTTATCGAAAGATTGCACTGATCTCCACGCCTACCGCCAATGACCAGATCGTAATCGACCGCCGCAATGGTTACCTCAAGGCAGTTCAGGACTTTGGCCTGATCAACGATCCAAGCTTAATGCTTGAAACGAAGGTCGGGGTGGTGAGTGGCGCCAAAGCGTTTGTCGAACTGTTGTCGCGCCACCCGGACGTCGATGCAGTGTTTTGCACCTCTGACGTGAAGGCTATTGGATGCATCCTGGAAGCAAAACGTCGTGGTATCGACGTCCCCGGCGACATTGGCATTGCCGGATATGACGACATTGAACTTGCGCAAGAGTTCCTGCCCCCTCTGACCAGTGTGCGTTTGCAGCGTTACCAAATCGGAACCGAAGCGGCTCGCATGCTTCTACAGCGCTTCCAAGGTCAAATGCCTCCTCAGAAAACTGTTGATCTGGGCTTCGAGATCATTGGCCGGGGCTCGACCACAAAGCCCAGAAAATAGCGGCCACGCACCTGGCGGTCGCGGAGATTTCAGGAAACTGATCTGGGTGATTCCTAGTTGAGTCGCATGCCATTGACGGAATCGAACAGGTGAAAACGCTCCGATGGCAGTCGCACCGGAACCCGCTCGCCCACCTTCGCGGTGGATCGAGCAACAAGGGCCCGCAAACGCTGACCATCGAAGTTGCCGATGAGCAATGTCGTCGTGCCCAGCTGCTCACAGACTTCGACATCGAGCCAGCCCGTCGTCTGGTTTGGCGCGGCATCCGACCCGATCTCGACATGGTCCGGTCGAATACCGACCTTGACCTGGGCGCCTTCGACCAGACCCGTCAGGTGGGCCGCAGGGATCCCACAGGTCGTGGCCTTCAATTCGCCGCGCTCGACCCGCATGTCGAAGACGTTCATTTCAGGTGAACCAACGAATCCGGCGACATACAAGTTGACCGGGCGGTCGAAAATCTCCAGCGGAGCGCCCATCTGTTGCACCTTGCCTTCGCGCATGATCACGATCTGGTCGGCCAGTGTCATGGCCTCCACCTGGTCGTGGGTCACGTAGATCATGCTCTTGCGAATGCGACGCTGGATCTTGAAGATTTCCTCGCGCATCTGCACCCGGAGCTTGGCATCAAGATTGGACAAAGGCTCATCGAGCAGGAACACCTCGGCGTCTCTCACGATGGCACGGCCCAGCGCCACCCGTTGCATTTGGCCACCCGATAGCTGCTTGGGCCGTCGCGCAAGTAGATCGGTCAGTCCAAGAAATTTCGAGGCAGTGGCCACGCGCGATTCGATCTCGGACGATGCGATGCCACGGATTTTTAGGCCGAAGCCAAGATTCTCAGCGACTGTCTTGTGCGGATAAAGCGCATAGTTCTGGAAGACCATTGCGATGTCCCGATCCTTAGGATCAAGGAACGTCACATCGCGGTCGCCGATGAATATGCGGCCGCTACTTACCGATTCCAGCCCGGCAATCATGCGCAAGGTCGTGGTCTTGCCACACCCGGACGGGCCAAGAAAGACCGTCAGGCTGCCGGTCGGCAGCGCCAGGTTCACATCGCACACCACTTCGACATCACCGAAGCGTTTGAAGACCTTTTCCAGTCGAACTACTGACATCCCGATCCTTTCGGGCCTCAGCCCTTGATACTTCCTGCCGCAAGACCATGCACAAGGTACTTGCGCACAAATATCGAAAACAAGACCACAGGCATCATCACAAGCGTGCCAGCCGCCGCCATGCGGCCCCACTCCCATCCGACATATTGAATGAACCCGACGATCGCCACCGGTGCGGTCGACGCCTGGGTGCGCGTCAGGATTAGCGCGAAGAAGAAGTCGTTCCACGCGCCAATGAAGCAGATCACCGCCGTCGCCGCCAACCCGGGCGCGGTCAAGGGGAGAGTGATCGTCAGAAAGGCCTTCCACGTGCTGCATCCATCGATCGCGGCCGCTTCTTCGAGTTCGCGCGGCACCGCGTCAAAGAATGGCTTCATCATCCAGATGACGAACGCAAGGCTGAACGTCAGGTACACGATGACGAGACCGGTGCGCGTGTCATGGAGATCGAGGTAACGAAACGAGATGAACAATGGAATGGTGAAGGCCACTGGAGGGGCCATCCTGGTGACGAGGATCCACAGGCCGATCCGGCGTGCACCTGCGAACTGCGCGCGTGACAAGGCATACGCTCCTGGTACTCCTACCAGCATCGCCAACGCAGTGGCGGACGTCGCGGTAATCACGCTATTGACAAACGAGAACGGGAAATTTCCCTGCCACAGCGCGCGGTAGTTCTCGAGAGTCGGCACGAACAGGATGGCCGTGCCGAAGATGTCCGCCTTGGGCCTGAAAGACAACTGGATCAACCAGAAGAAGGGGAAGAGCACAAGTAGCAGCAGCACCAGTGTCAGAAGGTCGCCACGCCAGTGCTCGAATCGCTGTCGCCGTATCGGGGTCATGGACATGCTCCGTTATGACTTGGCATCCCTGGAGGACGTCAGCCGGTCGATCAAGTAACTCATCACGAAGACTCCCGCCATCATCAGCACGGCGATGGCGCTTCCGTAGCCCCATAACGAGAACGTGAACACCTGCCGATACACATAGAAGTTCGTGACCTCCGTGACTTCGCCAGGGCCGCCGTCCGTCATCAGGAAGATCAGCGGAAACGCCTTGACGCTGTCGATGAGAATGAAGAGCCCCGCGACCACCAGGGTCGGTGCAATGAACGGAAGGCGCACGTGCCAGAAGATTTGCCAGTTGTTCGCGCCATCGATTCGCGCTGCTTCAATCGGGCTTTCCGGAACCATCTGAAGGGCCGCCAGAGACATCAGCATGGCAAAAGGAAAATGCTGCCAAGTACCCGTCACCACGATCGCCCAAAGCGCCGTCGATGGATTGGTCAGCAGTGGGCCGACCGGCAGCCCGATGAACGCCAGCAGCCGATGAATGGGGCTGATGTCCACCGTATATAGGGCGAGCCAGGTGATGCCAACGACGATCGGAGGGAGCACCATCGGGACCAGCATGCCGGAGCGGGCAACTTCCCGAATCCTTGTGTTCGGATGAAGCAGCAGTGCCATGCCGAGGCCGATTGCCAACTGAAGCACGACCGACGCAATCGAGAGCTTGACCTGAACGCCCACGGAGTGGATGAACCGTTCGTCCTCGAACATGCTGCTGTAGTTCTCAAGCGGACGCTCGAAATTCCAGGCCGACCCGTCGACCGCCAGATTCAACGGGGTCAACGAGGTCAATACCAGATAGATGATCGGCCCGATCGTCAGTGCCGCAAGCAGAGCCAGTGACGGCCACAAGCCGCGGATCAATTCCCGATCGCGTCGCTCCTTCCAGGATTCAGTGCGAACTGCGGCAGCGGTCATGATCTGCCCTTAGAGTTTGACGCCTGCGCGTTTCAAGTCTGCGATGACGGCGGTCTGGGCCTGAGCCATGGACTCCTTAGCACTCATCTGGCCGGAGACGATCCGACCGATCGCTTGGTTCAGCTGCACATTCACCTGAGGGTAGACCGGCACGGTGCGGTACTTCATGTGCCCTTGTTCGCCGAGCTTGATAGTCTGTTGAACGACGGCCCCGGTATCCACACCGTTGACCATGATCAACTTCTTGTAGTCCGGGGAGTCGAAGATCGACTTGCGCGTGACGGAACCCAGGTTCTTCTCCTTGACCATCCGCGAGATCAGCGACTTGGAGGTGGACCATTTGATGAACTCCCAGGCGGCGTCCTTGTTCTTGGAGCCAGTCGGAATACCCCAGCCGTGCGATGCGATTCCCGGAAACCGTCCCTTGGGTCCGCGCGGATACAACGAAAAGCGCAACGTTGAAGCCGCTTTTGCTTCGGGCACCGCGTGCGCCATGCCTCCGGCGTGCGTGACCAAGGCGTAGTTGGCCTTGCCGGCGCGGAGCAACTCCTGGGTTTGCCCATAGGCCATGCCGGCTGCGCCGGGCGGGCCGAACTTGCTGACAATGCGCGACAGTTGCTCCGCAGCAACGATCGCTTCCGGCGTGGCCAGCGTAGGCATCAGGTCATCGGGTGCGCCACGGAATACGTCGCCACCGTAGCCCTGCAGGAAAGGCGGATACCAGAACCCCCAGTGGTTGTCCGTCAGGAACCCGTCGACCCCATCCTTCTTATGCACGATCCCGAGCGCGCGTTCCAGATCGTCGAATGTATCGGGCATGCCGAGACCATTGGCCTGCAGGATGTCGAATCGCGTGGCTACCGCCATCCCCGAATCGCTGAGCCAGGGAATACCGTGGACGGTGCCCTTGCTGTCCTTGAGAGGACTGACGGCGCCTTCCAGGAAATCGGGGAAGTCGAATTCCGTCGGCGTCTTTGACTTGTCGTTGATGAATGACTCCAGCGGCGTAAACCACCCATTGCCAATCCAGCGGTTGGTAAAGACAAAGGTGATGTTCAACACATCGAAGCCGCTGCCCTTGGTCGACAACTCCAAGTCTGCGCGCTGGTTGTACACCGGTAAGCCCGGCGTGTCGTAATTGACCTTCATGCCCGTCGCTTCGGCGAATTCTGGGATGTAGCTCGCCAGCATCATGGGATACCCGGCACTCCAGCACGAGACATTTAGCGTAACGCCGCTGAAGCGCTTGGCCTGGGCGAGGACTGCCGGCGCATGCAGGCCGGCCCCTGCAGAGGCAAGTGCCATCGCTCCGGCCGCCACCAGCTTGCGCCGCTGCGGATTGATCGGCCCGACTGCCGATGACGCGTGCGTACCGCTGTCTTCCGGTGTGGTGTTCGAACCAGAACCCGACGCTGAATATGCCTTGGGCGCGTGCTTCATGATCGTCTCCTTGCGCATGCGTGCGCATAAGTGGTGGTAAATCCCGGGCGGCAGAAAGGGGCCGGTGAGCCTTTGTTTTTCCGCCGACCTCAATGATAGCGCTGTCATCATCTTAGGTCTTAGGGGTTTTTACCTATCTGCGATGTTCGTGGTGCGTGATCGCTCCTCTGTGGAGTCATGGCTTAGCAATTGGCGATGTCAAATCTGTGATTTGGAATCCCATCCAACCTCCGTTATGGTAGCGATAATCATTTATTCCATTCATTTGGTCCACGGCTGCCCTTCCAGCACTCAAGAGTCGCCCCACGGTAGCTTACGGACCATTCCTTTTACGAATGAGTTTTATGAAAATTCAAGACATCCATGCCGTCCCCATTTCCTTCCCGGTTCCGGCCGACAAATCTGTACGCCTGGGCATTGGGCGCAGCGTCAAAAGGGACGCGGTGCTGGTGCGGGTGCGGACCGATGATGGTCTGACTGGGTGGGGTGAAGCGCATCACGGTCGATGTCCCGGCGCCATAGCGAAACTGATCGACACGACGATGCGTGACTTGGTGCTGGGCATGGAGGCAACTGACGTCGTGGGCGTTTGGGCCCGCGTCTACCGGATGCAACTGGCCAGTCACGGCATGGGAGCGGCTGCGGCTCTGGCCCTGAGCGGGATAGACATGGCGTTGTGGGACATCCGCAGCCAGGCCTGCGGCTGGCCCTTGTATCGCCTCTTGGGTGGATCCACAAGAGCGATCAAGGCTTACGCCGGAGGAATTGCCCTTGGATGGCAGGAGTCGCACCTTCTTGTCGAAGAGGCGTTGAAGCATGTGTCCGACGGATATCGCGCACTGAAGCTGCGCGTCGGGGATACCGCATATAGGGACATCGAACGCGTTCAAGCCGTCCGCAAGGCAGTCGGAGATGAGGTGGAAATTCTGGTGGATGCCAACACCAACTACAGCTTGCATGACGTCCGCCGCGTAATGCCGGCATTCGAAGAGGCCGATGTGGGCTGGCTTGAAGAGCCTTTTGCGCCACAGGCTCGTCGAGCCTACGCAGCTGCGGCGGCTATGGGTGGTGTTCCTCTGGCAGCAGGCGAGAACCACTACACGAGGTACGAATTCACGCCCATGATCGAGGATGGCGTCGTGCGTATCTTTCAGCCTGATATTTCCAAGACGGGCGGACTGACCGAGACCATGCGGATTGCGGCCATGGCCAGCGCTCACAATATTTCCATCAATCCCCACACATCGGCCACAGCCCTCAACATGGCCACGACAATACATTTTCTATGCGCCATTGAAAACCCGGGCTTTTTCGAGGGAGATGTCACATCGCTGAATCCATTTCGGGATAATTTGTGTAGCGCCCCACCTTATCAATTGGACGCCGATGGTTGTGTGGCACCCAGAGAAGAGATCGGGATTGGTTTGACCGTCGATGAAGAATTCATCGCGGCGCATCCGCTCATCGATGGTCCCTGTTACGTATAGGAATATCCCAAGCTGCGGTGGGCTTTTACGCACGAAATGGATCTTGCTCCGCTGTTGGCCGTGATTACGAAGAAAACCCAACAACTCCTGCCTTCGTTGGAGAACCCGTGGGTTTTGCGTTGAAGGTGGCGCTGAGACGCTCCAGAGGTCCCTGCCTACGAAGGTCGTCACACAGATGGACTGATTTTTGGTCCTCGCCACACCACTGCGAATTGGCAGTCAGCTGCCTGGCACTTGCACGGAGGCGCATTGCCCATGACCAGTACCGCCATGGCCTGCTGGTCGCCCTCGTTGATCAATTGGCGTGCCTCACCGGGCGCAAAGCGGCAGGAGTCAAAAGGGCCCAGCGACGCTCGCTGCACCATGCCATCGAGCGAACCCACGACGGTCACGCGGCCCTGCGCGACGAAATAGAGCTTTTCGATCGGAGAGGGGTCCAGCTCCGTGCGTCCGCCGGGCGCGATGATGCTCATGCCCATCCACATCTGGACCGAGGGCCCGGCCTCTTTTCCTTGCAGCCGCAGACACTGCATGTCAAAGTGATTGGGTGCCACATACGTTGGTGCTTCGTGCAGACGCGTGACGTGCATGGGAGTTCCTTTTCAAGGACGCAGCACGATGCGCTCGGTGTTGCCGCGCAGCACGTCACGGTAGGCCTGCACCGCATCGGAAAGCGTGTGTGTGCGCAGCACTGGAAACGGCCGGAGCGTGCCGCGCTCGAAGCCCTCGCGCATCGCATCGAGCAGGGTCGTCGCTGCCACGCAGTCGAGGGCCAGCGAGTCGATGCCCACATAGGTATGCATGCCGCGAAAGAAGTTGAAGATGTCGAATGGAACGGCGCGCTCCTGGGTGGCAATGAATATCTGCGTCGCACCCTTGGCCATGGCCTTGTTGGCGGCTGTGAAATAGGCGCTACCGACCGTGTTGTACACAATGTCGACACCACGTCCGTCCGTGCTGTCCAGGGCTGCGTCGCCGGCGTCGCCCGCCGTCGCGTCGATGGTCTCTACCGGCCGGCAGGCAAAACCTGGATGGGGGCCTGCACCTCGTCGTACGGCCAGCACGCGCGCGCCCGACTGCGATGCGAGTTGGACAGCGGCCTGCCCGACCTTGCCATTGGCCCCCATCACCATCACGGTCTGACCCGCTTGCGGCATGCCGCTGCGGCGGAAACCCTCGTAGGCCGTGACGAACGGGACACCCACAGCGCCGGCTTCATCCAGCGACAGATTTGCGGGCATGGCACGCAGCGCCTCGACCGGCAGCTCCAGATAACGCGCGTGGGAACCGTCACGCGTGATGCCGATGTCGCCACCCGATCCAAAGACTTGGCGACCCAGCCATTCAGCCGGCCCTTCGACCACGGTGCCAGCGAAGTCCCGGCCCGGCGTGCGCGGCCAGACGGCCCTGGGCATGTGGCCCAGGCTGGCCTTCGCGTCGCTCGGGTTCACGGCTGCAGCACCCACGCGCACCAAGGCACGGCCGGCGGCGACCTTGCGCAGTGTCGAAGCAATCAGCCGGGGTTCCAGGGCGTCCGGCGTGGCGGCCTTTTCCAGCAGGAACAGCGCCTGCCCTGCGCCATCGTCGGTCAACGCCAGGCCGGCTGCGGAGGATTCATCCATGCGTTGCATCCCAATCAGTTTCGGTGGGCCAGACCCAGCATCGTGCGTGCCTCACGCGGGTTGGCAATACTGCCTCCAAGGCTCACGATGATGTCGCGGGCCTTGGCGACGAGTTGCGCATTGCTGTTCGCCAGCACGCCTTTCTCCAGGTAGATGTTGTCTTCCATACCGACCCGCACATGGCCGCCGGCCAGCCAGGCCTGCGCCACCATGGGGAACTCCATGCGCCCGATGCCGAACGCCGTCCA
>JANNDB010000924.1:0-1730 GCA_031387285.1 Betaproteobacteria bacterium
CCAGCGACTTGAGCCGGTTGGAGAGGGTCGAGCGCGGAATCGCCAGCCGTTCCTGCCAGTCCTCAAAGCGCGTCACGCCCGTGAAGGAGCCGAGCAACACTGCCGAAGTCCAGCGGTCGCCCAGCACCATCAGCCCGTGACTGAGCGTGCTGCTGGCGATCGCGTCACGCGTCAGATCCAGGTTGGGCTCAAAACTCAGGGTGACAGCAGGCGCCATGGGGTCGGGGAAAGAAGTGCCGGCGTCAAGCCACGTTGCGTTCAACGACAAAGCTGACCACGGTTCCGCACGAGCCGCCGATGTTGAGCGTCTGTACGCGCTGCGCGCCGTCGATCTGGCAGTCGCCTGCAGTTTGCGTCACCTGGCGCGTGGCGTCGAACAGCATGCGGGTGCCCGTGGCCCCCACCGGATGACCGCAACCAATCAGGCCACCACTCATGTTCACCGGGCAGGAGCCGCCGCGTTCGATGCGACCGTCCTCCACGGCCTGCCAGCTATTGCCCGGAGCAGTCAATCCGAGGTGGTCGATTGCCATGTATTCGGTGGTGGTGAAGCAGTCGTGCGTCTCCACGCCGTCGATGGCCTCGATGCCGGCCACACCGGCGCGCCGCCAGGCATCTTCGATGGTCTGGCGCACATGGGGAAACACGTAGGGCGCGTCTTTGCTGCGCTCCAGCTTGTCCTTCAGGCGCAGGCCGGCATTGTGGTGACCCCAGCCGGCGATGCGGGCCATGCTGCTGGCGCTCACACCGCGACGGCGCGCGTGTGCTTGCGCGAAATTGGCCGACGCCAGCACCACGGCACAGGCGCCGTCGGTGATCTGCCCGCAGTCCTGGCGGCGTGACCCGGGTTCGATCACCGGGTTGGCCTCGTCGTCGTCGGTGAACGCGAGCGGATCGAACTCCCACTTGCGCGTCTGCGCCAGCGGGTTGCGCTTGGCGTTGCCGTAGTTCAGTTCGGCGATACGGTTCAGGTGTTTGCGATCCAGCCCGTAGCGGCGTTCGTATTCCTGGGCCAGCAGGCCAAATGCGGCCGGCCACATGAAGGTGCACTCAATGTCCTCGCGGCCCTGCCAGGCAGCGGCATTCTGGTTCTGCGAGGCCTGGTCACCCGGAAGGTTCTTGAACTCCTCCACGCCCAGCACCAGCACGCAGTCGTACCGGCCCGCCTCGATTTCCGCCATGGCCGTGAGCACGCCCAGCGAGGAGGACGCACAAGCGCCTTCGTGGCGCATCGCCGGAACACCCCACAACTCCGGTACGACCTGCGCAACCATGGAGCCCAGATGCGCCTGCTGGCGCTGCATTTCGCCAAAGGCGTTGCCCACATGGATGCTCTGCACCTGCGCGGCGTCGAGCTCACACTGCTCCAGCACGCCCAGGGTCGCCTCGCGCGTCATGTCGGAAATGTCCAGTCCCTGGCGCGACCAGACCCTGGAAAAGTCGGTCTGGAAACCACCCAATACCACCACTGCTTCTGCCATGTGCATCTCCTCGTATGTAATCAGACCGCTTGCGCCACCGGCGCCAGGCGTGCCATGCGGGCCGTCGCCTGGCGGTACTCTTGCTCCAGCCGGTCGACCACCTGGGCTACCGGCTCCACGGACTTGATGGAGCCCACTCCCTGGCCGGCGGCCCACACCTCGGTCCACTTCTTGCCGGCAAAAGACTGGTTGCTATCGTACTGGCGGCCAGGGGCATCCGGCATGTTGTCGGGGTCCAGGCCGGCCGCG
>JANNDB010000971.1:0-2899 GCA_031387285.1 Betaproteobacteria bacterium
TCGTCGTAGCGCCCGCCGCGCGCCAAGGCATCCCGCGCACCTTTGGCAAACATCGAAAACCGCACGCCGCTGTAGTAGGCGTACCCGCGCAGATCGGCCAGGTCGAAACTTACCGCAGTGCCCTGCAGATGGCCCGCCAGCCAGTGCAGGTCGGCAAGCGCCGCGTCAATGGCCGGCAGTGACGGCAAAACCGCCTTAGCCCTGGCAAGCACTTCGACGCCCCCATACAGGTCCACCAGGGCGCGAAGCCCGGTCCGTGCCGGCTCTGCAAACGCTTCTGTCAAGGTCTGCACGGCGTCTGCGTCCTTGGCCGCAAGGGCACGATGCACCAGGGCACGGCTTGCCGCCGGTGCGCCGGCCAGGGACAGCAGGGCCTGCAGGATGCGGGCGTCTGCCAGATCGACCGATACTGCCTGCACCCGTACCGAACGCAGGCAGTCCAGCGCCAGCAACAGTATCTCGAGGTCGGCCTCAGGGCCCGCGTGCCCGTAGATTTCAGCGCCGAATTGCAAGGGTTCTCGGGAGGCGTGCGGCTTGTCGGGACGGGTATGCATGACCGGTCCGCAATAACACAGGCGGGTCACGCCGACCCGGTTGAGCAGGTGGGCATCGATGCGGGCAACCTGCGGCGTGATGTCGGCACGCACCCCCAGCATGCGCCCTGAGAGCTGGTCCACCAACTTGAATGTCTGCAGGTCCAGCGCTTCGCCGGTTCCACTGAGCAAGGATTCCAGGTGCTCCAGCAGCGGCGGTATCACCAGCTCATAGCCGTAGCGCCGGGCGGTGTCGAGCAGTTCCCGTCGGAGTTCTTCAATGTGGCGCGCCTCGGAGGGCAACACATCGGCAATATGATCCGGCAGGAGCCAGGCAGACATGAGCGAAGCAGGCTGTTAAATATCGGATTTTACCGGGCGCTCCCGGCAGCACGCGTCAAGCGAGCATCCACAGCACCAACAGTCCGCCGAGGATGCTGCACAGCCCGAAGAATCGCACCTGTCCATCCTGCAATTGCAGCACCTGCTGGAACATCCGACGCCAGGCTGACGGAGAAAGAAATGGCAGCAAGCCCTCGATGACCAGCACCAGCGCCAGTGCCTGCCAGACGATACTGC
Organism: Betaproteobacteria bacterium; assembly: GCA_031387285.1. Lineage (GTDB taxonomy): Bacteria > Pseudomonadota > Gammaproteobacteria > Burkholderiales > Burkholderiaceae_C > CAISIP01. Next base: position 1,113 of record JANNDB010000971.1, read on the forward strand.
TGTCCAAGTCCTACTTCTTTGGCGCGGGCGCCGGGCTCAGAGGCGTCGCACCACGAAGCACCTTGAAGAATTCCGAACTGGAAGGATCCAGGACCATCACATCACCCTTCTTGCCCAGACTGCCGCGGTAAGCCTCCAGGCTGCGGTAAAACTGTGCGAACTGGGGATCCCGGCCAAACGCCTCGGCATAGATGCGCGACGCTTCGGCATCACCCTCACCCTTGATCTTCTGGGCCTCACGGTAGGCGTTGGCAATCGTCACCTCTCGCTGGCGGTCCGCGTCCGCCCGGATCTTTTCGCCTTCCGCCGCGCCGGTGGAACGCAACTCGTTGGCGACACGTTTGCGTTCCGCCTCCATGCGGCGGTAGACCGACTCGGTGATGGCGTCCACGTAGTCCGCGCGCGTGATGCGCACGTCCACCACGTCGATTCCCCAGGGCTTGGCGCCACGCACTTTCTCGAGTACTTCGGCCTTCACATCCGCGGTCAGCGCTTCGCGCTTGGTGGCAAGCAGTTCCTTCACGGTACGTTTGTTGATCTCCTCCTGAAACGCGTTGCGTACGACGCGGTTTAGCTGGTTGGCGCCGGCAGTCTCGTCCAGACCCACGTTGCGGATGTATTGCGTGGCGTCGGAAATACGCCAGCGCACGTACCAGTCGATCACCACACGCTGCTTCTCAGCGGTGAGCATGGGCTCCGTGTCCGTGGTGTCAAGCGTCAGCAGACGCTTGTCGATGTACTTGACGTTCTGGAACGGCGGCGGAAGCTTGAAATTCAGCCCGGGCTCGGTGATGACATCCTTGATCTGCCCGAGGGAGTAGACGACTCCGAACTGGCGCTGATCAACGACAAACAACATGGAGCTGGCAATGGCCAGCACCAGCAGGAACGATACAAAAATGAAGCCAATTCTGTTCATGGCGTTGTCCTAACGCGAATCGCGTTCACGGGTTCGCGAGTTGTCGCGCGAGCGGTTGTCAACGGTAGTGGGCACCACCGTGGTGGAGCCGCCGGCTGCGCCAGTCGCCGCAGCCGTGGCTGCCGATGGCGCTTCGGCCCCTGATTGGATCTGCATGATCTTGTCCAGCGGCAGATACAACATGTTGCCACCCTGACGCGATTCGACCATCACCTTGGCCGCTCCGCTGTAAATCTGCTGCATGGTCTCCAGGTACATGCGGTCACGCGTCACCTGGGGTGCCTTCTGGTATTCGGCCAGAACCGACTTGAAGCGCTGTGCGTCACCGAGGGCCTGGGCCACGATGCGCGACTTGTAGGCGTCTGCCTCCTCCTTCAGGCGCGAAGCCGAGCCCACGGCGCGCGGGATCACGTCGTTGGCGTAGGCCTGCGCTTCGTTCTTCGCCCGTTCACGTTCCTGGCCGGCCTTGAGGACGTCGTCAAAGGCGGACTGCACCTGCTCGGGCGGGCGCACGCCACCTTGTTGCAGGTTGATGCCCACCACTTCAATGCCCATCTTGTACCGGTCCAGGATGGATTGCATCAAGGCCCGCACACGCGGCGCGATCTGGTCGCGCTCTTCGGACAACGCGGAGTCCATGCGCAACTTGCCCACCACTTCACGTACCGCAGTCTCGGCCGCCTGGACCACGGCGTCCGTGGGGTTCTTGCTCTCGAACAGGAAGGCGCGCGCATCGCTCAGGCGGTATTGCACGGCGAACTTGATTTCGACGATGTTTTCATCTTCCGTCAGCATCGCGGACTCGCGCAGGCCAGTGGCCTTGATCACGGTGTCACGGCCCACATCGACCGAGCGAATCTGCGTGACG
>JANNDB010000986.1:0-3039 GCA_031387285.1 Betaproteobacteria bacterium
GCCAACGCGCCCGATCGCAGCGCCTTGCGCCTGAGTTTCGCCACGGCCGATACGGCAAAGATCGCCGAGGGCATCGAGCGGCTGGGGCAGGCGCAGAGAGCCGCCGGGCCGCTCCCAAGGCGAATAGCCCCGCAGCGCGTAGCGCGGAGGGTACTCCAGTGAGCCGCCGGGCCGCTCCCAAGGCGAATAGCCCCGCAGCGCGCAGCGCGGAGGGTTCTCCAGTGAGCGTCACCGGGCTGCTCCCGAGGCGCCCGCACCGCGGCCCCCTGGCAGGCCGCATAATTGACTTGCAAGGTCGGAAAACTGATGCAACCGAAGGTCAGTTTCTGTTAACCGCCATCTGGGGATGAAACTTCCATGGACCTGATCAAACGGCTATTTGGCAACACCCGACAGGCCGACCTCGGCACGCCGTCGCAACTTGATGCCAGGCTCGAAGCCAAGGTGCCCGATCACGAGTCGATCGCCGCGACGCGCCGCGAACTGGTACGCGTCATGGCGCGCGACACGCAACGCGCCGCCGGCATACCGGACGGCTGGTTGGAGATTCAGGTGATGCTCGAACTGAGCCGCGGGCTGACCTATATCCACTTGCGCCTGGTGGTGCGGCACTGGGATGAGCGCCTGGTCCGGCACCAGGTGGCGTTCCAGCGCAAGGTCCTGCAGGAGGTGGAGCGCTTCGAGCCGGACGCGCGCCAGTGGATTGGCAGCATTACCTGGCTTTACCCGGACGACAGCGACTGCCCGCATCTGACCATGCCCGACCCTGCAGTGTGGGCCACGGTCGAGCATGTCGATATCGAGGTGGACGACGTGCAGGAAGACCTGGCACGCCTGTTCGCGGCGCGCGACGCCTCGCTCGCAGACCCGAGCGCCGATCCGACCAAGCACTGAACCCAGAGTTTCTTGCAGCAGGAGAACAACTTGAGCTACACATGCGCCCACCGCTGGTCCTTCAAAGCCTGGGGTGGCCAACTGGAGGCGTCGGAAGACCCACTGGCGCCGCCCCAGGGGCACGAAGTGACGTTGCGGGTGACCCATTGCGGCATCTGCCACTCTGATCTGCACATCCAGGCCGGTGGATTCGACATGGGTGGCGGCAAGCTGTCGTCGCTGGAGCGCGCCGGCACAAGGCTACCGGTGACCATGGGCCATGAGATCGTGGGCGAGGTGGTCGATTTCGGCCCGGACGTGTCGGGCGTTGCGCCGGGAGATCATGTCATTGTTTATCCATGGATGGGTTGCGGCGAGTGCGCGATTTGCCAGCGCGGAGACGAGCACCTGTGCGTGAAGGCCGCGCGCAACATGGGCATACAGTTGCCTGGCGGTTATGCCGACATGACGCGGGTCCCGCACGAGCGCTACCTGGTGCCAGTCGGCACGTTGGATCCGGCCCGCGCCGCCACCTTTGCCTGCGCCGGCATCACTGCCATGGGTGCCATCCGCAAGCTGCCCATCATGCAGGCGGAGGATTGGGTCGCCGTGATCGGTTGCGGCGGCGTCGGCATGACGGCAGTGGCTCTGTTGTCGGCTACCAGCGCGGCGCGCATCGTGGCCATCGACCCGGACCCCGCCAAACGCGAAGCCGCATTGCGCCACGGTGCATCGGCCGCGTTTGACCCCAAGGAGGCCGACGCACAGAAGACCATTTCGCGCGCCTGCGGTGGCAATATTGCCGGAGCGGTTGATTTTGTGGGCGCCGAGTCGAGTTCGGCGCTGGCGGTGGGCCTGGTGCGGCGTGCTGGCCAGGTGGTGATAGTCGGCCTGTTTGGTGGTGAGTTCCGCATGGCGCTTCCAATGTTCCCTTTGCGCTCACTTTCCATCACCGGCTCCTATGTGGCCGGCCTGCCTGAGTTGCGTGAACTGGTGGCCCTGGCGCAGAAGGTCAAGCTGCCCGAGATTCCGCTGGACTTGCGCCCGCTCGCCAGCGTCAACCAGGCCTTGGATGATCTGGCCAACGGCCGGGTGGTCGGGCGGGTTGTGCTGCAGCCATGAGCCTCGAAGCGCGTAGCGCGAGCGTATTCTGATGGCAATGAAGTACGCGGCCTCTGCGCAGCACCTGCCGCAGAACAAGATGCGGATGTTCCCCACGCGGGTAATCAACATCATAGGTGGCCCGGGTTGCGACAAGTCGCTGGTGTCGGCGGCCATCATCGTGAGCCTGAACCTGCGCGGCAAGACGGTGGAGTTGATCCCCGATTTCGCCAAGTCGCTGGTCTGGCAGAAGGATTTCGAGGCGCTGAAGAACCAGTACTTCATCGCCCAGCAGCAGTTCAACATGCTCGAATTGCTGGACGGCCAGGTGCAATACCTGGTGACCGAGTGCTCGTTGCCGCAACTGCTGTACTACAACGAGCACTACGAAGAGAACATCTGCGATGTGGCCAAGACGCGCAAACAGATCCTGGAGTGGATCCGCCAGCACAACAACGTGAACGTCCTGGTCGAGCGCAGTGAACGCAAATACATGCAGACCGGGCGCTTCCAGCACGAGGAGCAGGCGCGTTTGATGGACCGTGCCATCCGGGCCACGCTGGGCCGTGAGCACCTGCCCTATACGATGCTCGGCGCCGACATCGAAGCGATCAATACGTTTGTGGCTACGCTGGAGTAGGGCGCTGGCAGGCGCCAGGCGCGGTGCGGACTTTGTGCCTGGGTCAAGCGAAACGTTGCGGCGACAAGGCTTGCACCTGGACATTTTCCCGGGCGAGCCCCTCTGGCAGAGCCAGATCCAGCAGCAGCGCCGCCGCAAGCTCTGACGCCCCCGGCGCGCTCTGTATGCCATACCCGCCCTGACCGGCCAGCCAGAAGAACGCCTCGCTACGGCCGTCCCAGCCAATCACCATTTCGCCATCGGGAACAAAAGAGCGCAGCCCGGCCCAGGTACGGATCGGGCGGCGGATGGCCATGGTGGTATTGGCTTCGATATGGTGGATGCCGGTGGCCACGTCAAGTTCTTCGGGCACCACATCGTGCGGGTGCATGGGGTCGGCGTTGGCCGGCGAGCCGAGCATCGCGCCGGCCTCGGGCTTGAAATAG
>JANNDB010000677.1:0-7055 GCA_031387285.1 Betaproteobacteria bacterium
GTTCTTGCCTTCGATATAGCCCAGCTCGCTCAAGCGCTGACGGAAGGCCTGCGGAGGCTCATCGCCAGGCGCCAAGAAGCTCAACAGCACGCCAATCCGCAATACCTTATCCGCCGGCTGCGCATTCCCGCTGAACGACGCTACCATGAGGCCGACTATCAGGGTCGCGATACGCATGCGACGCGAGGCAAACATGCTATCTCCCAAGTGCCACAGCACATTCGTCGTAAATGTGGGTTTGCGACGGCTAATCGGTATAGGAAGAAGCCTCGCGGCCCCTCCCTCCCACACCACCGGACATACGGGTCACGTATCCGGCGGTTCCTTGAAACAACGTTGATCTCATGCTGCTCTGGCCGATGCCAACTCGGGCTGCCCCATCAGACGAAACATCTTTGCGGGCAGCGCCAGCGTCAATGCCGGCGTTCGGCTCAGCCGCCAGGGCCCATACGCGCTCTTGCTGGTGTTCCAGGCCTCGCGCACGCTGACCCCGCGTTTTCTGAGTTCGCGGCACCCCGCGCTGCCCCATTGCTTGCATGCGTAGCATCGTAATCGCCGTCGCACCCATTTGTCGATTTCGCGCAGAGGGCTCAACACCTCGGTGATGCCGAAGCAGGCTTTCCACCCGGTAAGGGCAGTCTTTAACTCTTGCACGATGTCGCTCAGCCGGTGGCCTCGTGTGCGACGGGTCAAGTCGCGGACTTTATCTTTGAGTTTTCGGATGGCGGAGTCCGCCACCTTGATCCTCGTGTCCTTGCGTGTGACGGTGAAGCCCAGAAACTTGCGGTTCCTGGGTCTGTCCACGGCGCTCTTTTGGGCGTTCACTGTGAGCCGCAGTGACTCGCGCAGGTAGCGCGTTACGCTTTGCATGATCCGCTCACCCGCGCGTTGGCTTTTGACGAAGATATTGCAGTCATCGGCATAACGCGCAAAGCGGTGGCCTCGGTTCTCCAGTGTCCAGTCCAGTTCGTCCAGCACCACGTTGGCCAATACCGGTGACAAGGGGCCGCCTTGCGGCACCCCTTGCGTTGTCGGCTGCTTTTGACCATTGACTTGCACCCCGCCTTTGAGGAAGCAGTTGATGGGTTTGAGCACATCGGGTGCGTCCACGTGCCCGCTGGTCCCGACTGCATCACGCCTCATATCCGGTTTTTGTTCATCGTCCCGCGATTTCGCCTTGGGCTTCCTCCGCACCCCGCCTCGCGCCGACGCACTTGTCCTTTGGCTAACCTTCGGCTCTACATACACCTGGTGTCAGGACTTTCACCCGACTGGATTCGCGCCATGCACGGCACACACGCTGGAGACCAGCGGCGCCAAAGGCGTCCGTCTGGGACGACCGGTTAACGCGTCTTGCCACCCGGCCACCGATTGGGATTACGCGCATTGTGGATGACGGCAAGTATTTGCACCAGATCGCCTTTAACCGTGAAGAAAACGGCACACGGAAACCGGGGGAGCAAGGTCCTGCGCACACCTGGTACGACTTGCGCATATAGCAATGGCGCCTGCTCGAGCCGTCTCAACTGCAACTCAAGCGCCGCCACATACTCCAGCCCCAGTCCTTCACTTTGGGCCTCATACCATTCGTGCGCTTCGCCGACCTCACGAACCGCACGGCCAGAGAACTTCAGGCGGAACGCCACGATCCGCTCTTCAGCTTTTCCTTCACTTCATCCCATGAGTAGCCCGCGTCGGGATCACGTTCAAACTCCACCAAACGGGCAGCGAGTTCCGACTTGATCTCAGGGGAAACTTCGATCGCCTGCGGAACGGCGGCAACGCTCTCCCATATCAGCTCCACGAGATTGATCCTCTCTTGGACAGGGAGCGCGAGAATCTCCGCTACAGAAAAGTTGGTCATGGAAAACAGATTACCACGGAAGCCGCTGGCGCGTTAACGTAAGAATGACCGGGCCACCAACACTTGCGGCGAAGCCGCCTCCTGCTGTTGTGGGTCCGTGTCGATTGACAAGTTAAGTTGCGTCGATTGCCTGGAGCAGTGTTCGTAGTGGGTTGTTCGGCTCAACATAAAACGTCTTCATGCCAAGTTCGCTGGCAGGACGAATATCTCGTTCGAGATCGTCTCCGATCATCAGGCATCGGCCGGGAGCCACCTTGAGATGGGCGAGCGCGGCCAAGAACATACCGTGCGAAGGCTTCCAGTGTCCGCAGTCCATAGGCGTCACGGTTGCGATGACATGACTCGAAATTCCGCATTTCAACATCTTTCGCAACTGCTGCTCGCGCTCGCCGTTCGTCACGATCACCTTGGGTAGGTGCGCCGTCTTCTCAAGGAATTGCGCGCACGCGGAAACAGGTGACCACGCGTCCTCATATGCCAAGCGATAGGGCTCAAATGCTGCGTCAGCCTCGGAGTCTGCAAGTTTCATGTTCAAGAACTCCCTGACTCGTGCGCGACGTTGGTCGTCGAATGAAATTTCACCCCGTTCGAAGCGTCGCCAGTGGGTCCCAGCGACAAACCCCCATCGCGCAAGGGCGACTTCAGGCTCCGCTCCTTCGAGAAGACCGGAATGAGCACCGAGGAATGCGGCGAATGCGCGTCGCATCGCGGTGCGATCATCCACCAACGTGTCGTCGAGATCGAGGAGGAGTGCGTCCACAAGCAACTTAACGAATAGCGTTTATCTGCCGCGCGACCAAGACTGCAGAAACCAAGAGCGCCTCCTGCGGCAGATAAGCCATGTTGGACTGAACCGCCCCACCGGCGGCGGACGACGATGGCGGCAAAGGGGTTTGTAAGTTTCGCCTGGCCCGATTCTGTCAAATTATGACCGGGCAATAGGCGCTTGTGGCCACAACCTGCGCGCGGGTTGGGTCAATCGCCTCGGCAGGCGACTCCCCTGGCACGCGTTGCGGCCCGGTGTGTAGGTGCACCGCCACCGCGCTCGCAGCGCCACCCCCGGACGCCACGCTGGCGACGCTGCACACCGGCACTGGTGATCCCGCCCTGTCATGGTGGCCCCTGCGCTTGGGGTTTGAGCGTTGCCGTGCTCGCGGGCGCAGCCAAGCGCGTCGCCCCCTGTAGTATCTCTGCGACGTGCAGGCGGCTCAGCTTGCAGCACGGGCACAGCGACACATCGATCCTGGCCACGCGGGCCATGAACTCGCGGGCAGTGCCCACCGCCGTGTCATTGAGCGCCGGCATCTGCAACGCCGCGCGTGCCTGGGCCAGCTTGACCCCCTTGCACGCCGATGCCAGCACCCCATAGTGGCGGATCCTCTTGATGCCGCTGGGCAGCACATGCAGCAGGAAGCGGCGCACGAACTCGGTGCCTTGCAGGGTGACGCGGCGCTTGCCTCCATGGTTATCGCCGCGCACCGTGAACACCACCCGTTCTTGGTCGATTTCGCGGATCCGCCCATTGCCAATGGCCGTGCGGTGCGTGTAGCGGCTCAAGTACTCCAGCACCTGGGCCGGCCCGCCCAGCGGGGTCTTGGCATACACCACCCAATCGTGCTGGTACAGCTGGCGTTGGCGCTCGCGCCAGGCAGCATCCTGCCCCTGCGGATCGCGCTCGATCTGGCCCATCTTGTGCGCTGCGCTCAGCGCCGCCAGGAACTTGCCGCGAAACACACGGGACAAGGCCTGCACCGGAAACAGGAAATCGGGCTTGCGCGCAGGCACGTGCCATTGGCTGTCTTTGCCCAGCACGCCACAGGCCATCACCGCGTGTACGTGGATGTGACGCTGCAAGTCCTGCGTCCAGGTGTGCAGCACCAGGCTGAATGCTGGTGTGCCGTTCGTAACCCCCATCCACTTCGGGTTGGCGGCAAACTCGGTGAGGGTCTGTGCCGTGCAGGCAAACAAGGTGTCGATCACCCAGCGCGGATGCGCACCGCACAGGCCGTTCAGGCTGTGGCGCAGCGTGAAGACCATGTGGGCGTAGGGTACCGGCAACACTTCGCCCAGCCGGCCCTGCAGCCACGCGTCCTTGGCCAGGGCACCACACTGCGGGCAGTGCCGGTTCCTGCACGAGTGGTACTGCCAGTGGCTGTGAGCGCAGGCATCGCAGTGCAGGCGCTGGCCGCCCAGCGCCGGCGTGCGGCAGGCAACGATACCCCGCCAGGCTTTGGCCTGGGCCGTGCTCAGGGTGTGCTGAGCCAGGTACGCTGGGCCAAACTGGCGCAACGCATCGGCCAGGGTGGCCATGCGGCGGCTACGTAAAAGGGCTTGTCCGAACTACAGCTTGGGCAGGCCAGCCAGCAGATCGAGCGGGTCAATATCCTTCGGGGGACGGAACTGCGGGCTGATCAGATGCAGGTAGCGTGCCGTGGTGCTGATGTGGCCGTGGCCCAGCAGCTTTTGGATGGTGTAGATGTCTACACCACCCTCCAGCAAGTGGGTGGCAAAGTCGTGGCGCAGGGTGTGGATGCCACCGCTCTTGGTGATCCGTGCAAGCCGACATGCGCCGTAGTAGGCACGTTGCGCCATGCAAACCCCCATGGGTCCGCTGCCGCTGGCATTGGTGAACAGCCATTCCTTGGGCCGCGTGTTGCGCACATGCGCGCGCAGCAGATCGAGCAGCGTAGGACTCAGGATGCTGTAGCGGTCCTTTCCTCCTTTGCCGCAAACCACCCGGATGCACATGCGGTCGGGGGCGCTGTCAATGTCGCCAACGCGCAGTGCGCAGGCCTCCGATACACGCAGTCCACTGGCATAAATGGTTTGCAGCAGCATGCGTCGCCCGGGCCGCCAGCTGGCCACCAGCAACCGAGAAATTTCCTCGCGCGAAAGCAACTCGGGCTGCCTGGCCGGCACCTTGGCAAAAGGAACGTGAAAGTGCTCGCGTTTGTGTCCGAGCACAGTCTGGAACAGAAACTGTGTAGCGCACGCTGCCTGGTTCATGCTGCTGTACGAGAGCTTCTCGTCCTTGACCATACGCAGCAAGTACGCCTGCACTTCCTGCACGGTGTACTGCGCTGGGTCGCGCCGGTAGTGCTTGGCCATTCTGCGGATGGCGCCGACGTAGGTTTCCTGCGTGCGCTCGGCAAAGCCGCGCTGGATCATGGCGTCGATCATGCGCTGGCGTAACGGTGTCATGAGGTTTCTCCTTCAAGGCCGGGGAACATTCCCCAGTCCGAAGGCTTCACCTCACCGCTTCATTGCGCAAGCCACTCCAGAAATACAAACGCGGTGGCGGTCTGTGACGACCAGCCACCGCGTCAGCGGTTTAGTTCAACGTTGGCGTTGTCCGGCGGGCAGCATTGGCCGCGAAGCGGCATTCTGATGCTGCTCGTCCGCGACCAACAACCTGTTAGACCGGTGTGTGGCTTGGCATGTATTTCGAAACATAGCTTTCAAAAAGTTCGCGGTTTGAGGGTGGGAAGTAACAGAAACCTTTGGCCCAAGCAATTCGATAATGCCCCAAGGACGAAAGTGACATTGTCATCTCGCGAGCGGGCAATAGTGGCCAAAGCCAACCCCTGCGAATCAACTCCCACTGGGGTGCAACCTCAATCGAGACTACTTCACTCCACGCCAAAAATTTTGGGGAACCAAGCATGCGCCGGAAATGAATTCCTTCACTCGACAGAGAAATGCTCCAAACTGAAAGAGCCAAAAAGGCAACGTAAACTCCTAGGGCCACCGTCAGCGAAATGACTTCTGAGTCGGTAACAAGATATGCCACCATTGCCGGAATAACAAAAAGACCTGCCAACTGCAACGGAACCGGGACTAGCAAACATGTCGCCAGGTCGGAGAAGCTCCGAGGCAAAAGCCTTGGTTTCATGACAATCTTGGGGTGTGTCGCGTCGTTCATTGCTAAGGTCTAACGATGGCGATCACCTGCGGTGCGGAGCGCCGTCAGCTGCATCGCCTTGTTATGCGGCAGGCGGACTAATCCGACCGCTACGGTGAACGAATCCGGTGACGGCGTCGCCAGCATGAGTCCTGACCATCATGCCTCGCCTTGCCAAATAGCGAGGACCCGCGGCGACAAGAACAATCATGCCCCAGAACGTAATTAGCGCGCCAGCGACGTTGACAACGGACGGCAAGGGAATGTCTGAGGTAAAAGCGACGTCGACGGTGGCGTGGAAGAGAGCCACAACGAGGATGCTGCCCCGGCTCTCGTTATAGAGCCATGTGAGCAATACCGCACCCGTGAGCAAGCTGAAAAACCAACCGGCGACGCCCGCCAGATCCATGCTGGTATAGCCGGGGCGATAAAAGAAAAGCGGCACGTGCCAGAGCGCCCATCCGAAGGTCAGTAGTAACGAAGCGACCAGGGCGGAATGGCGGGTCTGGAGCCGAGGAAGGGCGAACCCTCTCCAGCCCACCTCTTCGCCAAAGCCGAACGAAACGACGTTGTAAGCAAGGAATCCGAGGGCCGAAAACTGCGAGAACTCGCGTGATCTGCCAAGGCCGGCCAGCGACACGCTTTCCCCTTCGAGTAGCGATGCCGCAACGACGGCAAGCGCAAGGAGAACATATGGAGCAAGGAGCGCGACAGCCACCCAGATCAGTCTCCCGCGCCACAAGCCCATGCGTCGCAGGAGATCCGCAGGGCCCGCCAGGCCCGTTTCCATGACGGACACAATGAAGGCTGCCGTGATCGGCCCCATGGCACCGAGTGCATGGTGGAAAGAAATTACCGGCAGCCCGTGTACGCCGAATGCAGGCAGCCACAGCGGTGCCCAGAGTACCCACGAAATTCCATAGGCGAGCGCGAAGAACGTTGCAAGAGGGTGACGACGACAGATGCTCGATGGGCGCATGGTTTCAGAGAGCACCGGGTATTCCTGCTGCATAACGAGGCTGTAAAAAAAGGCTCGCTACCCGGCTCACATGTCGAATCTTGGGGTCCTTCACCCCTTGGCGAGGCGATGATCGTCGAATACAGAGCGATCTGAGAGGTCGATTTTCCGGCGGCATAGATCCCAATATGAAAGTCCGACTTTTTTTACAGCCTAAACGTTCGCGCTAACCGGGCGACGCCGGCAGGACGCCAGGGACGGGTTGGCTAAAATGTACCGCGTCCCGCCGACGGGGCCCTGGTGGCCTGCCGTTGGCGCGCCGGTTGAGCGAG
>JANNDB010001046.1:0-4631 GCA_031387285.1 Betaproteobacteria bacterium
GGACCTGAGGCAGGCCCACCCAATGGTGCCCGACACCCATTCGCTCCACGGCCTTACCGAAAGCCAGTCTCCAACTTGAAAGTCCGCATTGGAGAGGGACGAGCGCCTGTCTTGCAGCGCAAGGAGTCAGTCACGAATGCCTGGTTTGGAGAAGCCAAGTTTCAACACATTTGAAACGCCGCTGCCAGAGCAATGATGGATTCGGCTTCCACGATCAGAACCTTTGACTTGATCGACGTGCTGGAATTGGGATATGGCGCATCTATCGTTCAAGCCGGTATCACCAGCGGCGCTGGCTCGATGACCTGAAAGGTCGCAGAAAATGCCATTCCCCCGTTTGGGTTTGGCGCAATCGACAACTCGCCATTCAGTTGCTCTGCCAGGTCTGACACCAACTGCAGTCCGAGCGACCCCTTGCGCTTTTCATCGAAGTCTGGCGGCTGGCCCACTCCAGTGTCGGACACGCGCAGACATCATTGCTGCACGGTATCCAGTGGCCGCAACTCAATGATGACGCGACCCGTGTCACCCGTCGGGAATCTGTGCTTCAGGCAGTTGGAGATCAACTCGTTGACCAGCAGCCACCTTGTTGCCGCCTCAGTTGGCGCCAACTGGCGCAGCCGCTCGTCACTTTACATGTGAGCTACCTTTAAGCAGACCGGCCTGAAAGCGCTGGCCTTGGTCTGCGTCGATCACCCGGGTCCAGCCGTAAGGGTCGGTGGCGCGACCATACTGGATATCGGTGAGCGCACGGTACAGGCGCTGCGCTACGGGCACTGCGACGCCGTCACCGACCACATGGTCGGCTCCATGATGACCAATGCGCCCGATCGGCACCACCACGGCCGCTGTCCCCATGCAGAAGGCTTCGGTGATACGTCCCGCGTCCACGTCCGCCACGATTGTGTCGATGTCGAGGCGAATTTCGCGCACCGGGAAACCCAAATCGGGTGCGAGCCGAAGGATCGAGTCGCGGGTGATACCTGGAAGAATGCTGCCCGACAGTGCCGGCGTGACAATATCGCGGCCGTCGTAGACGAAAGCGACGTTCATGGCGCCGGCTTCTTCCACGAACCGGCGCTCGACCGCGTCGAGCCACAGCACCTGCTGGTAACCGCGCACGCGGGCGCCTTCGATGGCGGACAGACTTGCCGCGTAGTTGCCCGGGGTCTTCGCCGTCCCGGTACCGCCGCGCGCGGCGCGGATGTGCTCCTCGGAAACCAACACGGCCACCGGCTGGAAGCCCGACGCGAAGAACGGCCCGGCTGGACTCAGCACGACGTAGTGCACAAACTCACGCGCGGCCCGAACTTCGAATGTGGGCTCGGAAGCGAACATTACCGGGCGGATGTAAAGCGAAGCGCCATCGCCGCGCGGAGCCCATTCGTGCTCGAGACCTACCAGCGCCTCGATGGCCTCGATGAAGCGATCCACAGGCAACGCCGGCATCGCGATGCGTTCGGCGGAGCGGTTGAAGCGCAGCGCGTTCTCCTCTGGGCGGAACAGATTGAGTCGGCCATCTGGTCGCAGGTAGGCCTTCATGCCTTCGAAGATCGCCTGGCCCGCATGCAGGATCTGCGCAGCCGGGTCGAGCATGAGTGGCTGGTACGGTCCGATCACCGCGTTATGCCAACCGTGCACCGCATCCCAGCGCTCGGTGAACATGCGGCGAGTGAAGATGCGTCCGAAGGGCAGCAGGTCAGGCAGACGGACAGGACCGTCGTCGGTGATGGGGTCGATCCGAAGGTCCATGAACGGTCCAGTTTGCGGCACGATGGCGGGTGGCTATTGGATTGGAAAGCTTGCGCCGCAGGAAGTGTAGCCCGGGCCGCATCGGCGTCCCTTGACCGTGGCAGGGGCTCCGTGCCTGCATCGCCGGCGCTCACGCCTGCAGCCCCAGGTGAGCAAGGATCTTCTGGATCACCGCCCGCTCCAGGATGGCGGCGATCGTCTTGAGTTGGCAACATCGTGTACAAGCTACGACCAATCTAGAGCAGGCTGATCGCAAAGTCGAATGTCAGGACCCCTGGGGTTCGGCGATCGCATCGCCGCACATCCTCGCGTCGCTACGTGGATGCAGCGCCTGTTCGCCAGACACGGGTACCAGACCGGTGTACAGCAATGGTTCAACCCCGGCTACCTGGAGCTGTTCGAGCGCGAACGCCCCGCCGCGCGCGAGCGCATCGCGCGCATCACGGCGGTCTGAACGTCAGGGTGCGCCCGACGCGGCAGGACGCAGGAAAGGCCTACGTCTCCGGCTCGATCGCGCGCCACCAAGAGACACCATGTTGTAGGCCGCGATCGCTGTGGTGAGTTCGACCATCTGGGTTGCATCGAAATGGTCGCGCATGGCGTCAAACAGCGTGTCACTGACCTTCACGTCCAGCGTTTTGGGCCGCGTGAGGGCATGGACATAGTAGATACTGCGGTCAGCACGTGCTTATCCAAGGCTAGGCAAAGTGGCCGCATGGAATGGTTTCTATCGGCAAGGCAGTTGATAAAGGCTGACTGCGCTGGCCGCATTTCTCCAGTCTCCACCATGGCCTCCGGTCCCTCCGCGGTTCCCCAACATCTCGTCAACCCATTCACTGAAATTGATGCCCGGCGAGTCCTCAGTGTAGAAGCGAGTGCTTCGCATCAGCGTGTGATAACTGCCTTCGGCAAGGAAGTATCGGAAATTGGGCACGTCGGCAACATACGACCGAAGTGTTCCGAGCATCTGGTGGTTCCAGTCGATGGGAACGTTGGGGCAAGTTCCACCACCCCCGTAAAAACCAGCGAATCCATAGGCGGCTCTCATGTAGCCGTAGAAAGCTATCTGTGTTTCGTCGAAGGCGGTTGTGAACTGCGCCGTCTTGACGTGTGGGAGTGCCTTGGCCGCTTTACGAAGCAGGTCAGGCCCCGCAATTGCAGATGGATTGTTTCCGAATGCCCAGGGAGCGAGCTGCATGTTCCAGGAAGTGCGACCGTACAAGTCAAAGCCGCGCGTGGTTACGCCTTGGCTAGCGTCTGCGATCACATAGGTATGGGCATTTCGGAACGTGCGCTCGATCCACGGAAAATTAGCTGTGGCTCCGTAACCTCCGGCACTGGAACCAGTGACTAAGACGTTATTGGGTTTTTCGACATTCTTCTTCATCCAGTCCAACACGACCATGAAGTTGTCAAAGCCACGGTGCTGGATTGTTATTGGTGTCGGCGCGGAATCCAGTGGCGGCAAGAGTCCGATAAGCTCAGGGGGCAGTACAGCACTGCGGGCGTTGTAATAGTCTTTCGTGGTCGATCCTGTGTGCAGGTCACCAGTGCAGTAAGGGATATAGACAATCGTCCAGTCCTTGATGGGATTTCTCGGGTCATTCGAATTGAAGATTCCTTCATAGTTGTTCGGATTTGTGTTTGCATCGATCGCAGGAACAAAGAACTGCGGAATCTCCGACTGCGGCGGTAGTCCGAGGTACTGATTCAACTGTGTGACGCGGTCGTCGATTGGAAACGTGCAGGTCAGGTTGTCCCAACAAGCTCCACCGCCTTCGAAGAAGACCGCTAGATTTTTCGACTTGCCCTTCTTGGACCAAAAACTGAAGTCCGAATTGGTGTCCGGGTAACCGGAGCACATCGCCGAGTGCGATTTGCCGTCCGCTCCAAGCACATCGGTAAGGTTAACGTTCGACTTGTCGTGCTTGACCCAGTCTTCCCCAACTGGCTGCTTTGCTTGCGCAGAAGCCATAGCAATGCCTATGGCAGCGACGGCGATGCCGCGCCAGAAAGTTCCCCGGTCAATCTTCATTTTTTGATTCTCCTTATTCGACATGTTGCGCTCCCAAAATTAGAGGCGGACAGACAAAGAATATCGCACCCTCGCCGGCCGGGAGCGCGGGTTTTCCCTGAACCTGAAATGATCCTCGGAAAACAATCCATGGCGACCAAGCAAGACACCGACATACTGGCCAACTGCGGGTGAAGGCGGTTGGGCGACCACCTGGGCCCGGGAAGGCCCCGAGACGCCGCACCAGCGCACAATGGCCGCGTGATCCGCCCCAAGACCGCAATTTCGTGAGAGACGAAGTGCCTGGCACCGCGATGTGTGTGGGGGTACGGTCGGGCTTGCGAAATGGGGGTTATTGAACAATCGTTGAGGCCTGACCTCACCGATTGCGGCCGAAAGGCCGGACCAGTCTCGTCCAGTCAGACACGTTTCTCGGCAGCCGGTGCTCGGCGTGAATGCCGGCAATGGAGCGCCGCTAAATTCAGCAATGCAGCGGAAGCGGCCGTACGGCTGACCACGACTGACCGTCAGGTCTTGCGCAGACCAGTCATTGAATCACCTCGTCGGCGCGCAGCAGCAAAGAGCGCGGCACGGTGATGCCGAGCGCCCTGGCCGTCTTCAGGTTGATGACCAGCTCGAAACGTGTCGGCAGCTCGATAGGCAGATCGCTCGCCTTGGCGCCGTTGAGGATGCGCACGACGGGGGTGGCGAGTTGGCGGCTCATCGCGCTGAGGCTGGGTCCGTAGGCCATCAGCCCGCCTTCCCGCGCCGCAACTGGCCACTCGTAGACGGTGGGCAGGCGCGCCTTGGCCGCGAGTTCGAACATGCGCATGCGTTGGTTATGCAGGAACGGCGACCCGAGCAC
>JANNDB010001051.1:0-2660 GCA_031387285.1 Betaproteobacteria bacterium
TACGCCGATCACGACAGCGCCGGACGGGGCAACCAGACCTTCGATCTGCGCATTGCGATCCACGCCGTCACAGCGGTGGAGTGCGCCTTGCTCGACTTGTTGGGCCAGTTTCTCGAGGTGCCGCTGGCTGCGCTGCTGGGCGAGGGCCAGCAGCGCAAGACGGTGGACGTACTGGGCTACCTGTTCTATGTGGGAGACCGCGAACGCACCGGCCTGCCCTACCGTAGCGAGCCGCACGCCTCTGACGACTGGCTCCGCCTGCGCCATGAGCCCGCCATGGACGCCCGCTCCATCGTGCGGCTCGCGGAGGCCACCCACGCGCGCTACGGGTTTCGCGATTTCAAGCTCAAGGGAGGGGTGCTGCGTGGGGAAGACGAGATCGAGGCCATCGTCGCGCTGCACGAACGGTTCCCGCAAGCGCGGGTGACACTCGACCCCAATGGCGGCTGGTTGCTGCGCGATGCGGTGCGCCTGTGCCGTGACCACCATCGCGAGCTGGCCTATGCCGAGGACCCGTGCGGCGCCGAAGGTGTGTTTTCAGCGCGCGAAGTGATGGCGGAGTTCCGCCGCGCCACCGGTCTGCCGACCGCCACCAACATGGTCGCCACCGACTGGCGTGAATTGGCGCATGCCGTCAGCCTGCAGTCGGTCGACATTCCACTGGCCGACCCGCATTTCTGGACCTTGCAGGGTTCTGTACGGGTGGCGCAGCTGTGCCAGATGTGGGGCCTGACCTGGGGATCGCACTCGAACAACCACTTTGACGTGTCGCTGGCCATGTTCACCCATGTGGCAGCCGCGGCGCCTGGGCGTGTGACGGCCATCGACACCCATTGGATCTGGCAGGACGGGCAGGGCATCACCCGCGATCCTCTGCAGATCGTGGGCGGCCAGATTGAGGTGCCGCAGACGCCGGGTCTCGGCGTCACGCTGGACATGGCGGCAGTGGAACGAGCGCATCAGCTGTATGTGCGCCATGGGCTCGGCGCCCGGGACGACGCCCTCGCCATGCAATACCTTATTCCCGGATGGAAGTTCAACCCCAAGCAGCCTTGCATGGTGCGGGCCTGAGACGGCACGCCCGGAGCCTGGGCGGCAGATATCCGGGCTGCGGCCTAGCGCGAAAACTTGAATACGGCGGTCGAAGCCATCAGGTTGGGCGCGCGACGCACCACGCGCCCTTCATGCAACCCGAAGCTGTCCTGCAGCTTCAGGCCATTGCGCAGGGCCAGCACCTCGAAGTCCGCATGGGTTCCCACGCGGATATTGGGCGTGTCGTACCACTGGTAGGGGAGGCGCTTGGTCACCGGCATGCGGCCACGCAGCACGCTCAGGCGGTTGGGCCAGTGGCCGAAGTTGGGAAACGCCACGATGCCGATGCGGCCGACCCGGGCCGTTTCGCGCAGCATGGTTTCGGCATTGCGCAGATGCTGCAGCGTGTCAATTTGCAGCACGACGTCAAAACTGCCGTCATCAAACATCGCCAGCCCTTCGTCCAGGTTGAGCTGGATCGCATTGACGCCACGACGCACGCAGGCGAGCAGGTTCGCATCCGCAATTTCGATTCCGTACCCGGTGCACCCGCGCGCCGCCTGCAGTCTGGCCAGCAGCTCGCCGTCGCCACAGCCCAGATCGAGCACGCGCGCGCCATGGGGCACGAGCTGCGCAATCGCTTCCAGCGTCAATTGGTCACTCATGGGCTCACCACTACCGAAATCTGCTCGAAATAGGCCCGAACGAGCTGGAGGTACCTGGGGTCTTCCAGCAGGAAGGCGTCATGGCCGTGTGGCGCGTCGATCTCGGCATAACTGACGTCGCGGCGATTGTCCAGCAACGCCTTCACCAGTTCACGGCTGCGTTTGGGCGAGAAACGCCAGTCGGTGGTAAAGCTGATCAAGAGGAATTTTGCCGTTGCGGCCGCGAATGCGGCGCTAAGGTTGCCGTCGTGTTCACGCGCAGGATCAAAATAGTCCAGCGCGCGGGTGATCAGCAGATAGGTGTTGGCGTCAAAGTACTCGGCAAACTTGTCGCCCTGGTAACGCAGGTAACTCTCGATCTGGAACTCGACATCCTGCGTGGTGTAGCGGAAGCGTTTGCGTTGCGCGCTGCCGTCAGGGCTGGCATGGACTTCGCCCAACAGGCCGTCGCGCAGCTCGCGGCCGAACTTCTCGTTCATCACGTCGTCACTCAGGTAGGTGATGTGCCCAATCATGCGGGCAATGCGCAGCCCGCGTTTGGGCTTGGTTTCTGCGCGCCCCGGAACTGCGTAGAAGTTGCCTCCGTTGAAATCCGGATCGGTCACGATGGCGCGCCGTGCGACTTCATTGAAGGCGATGTTTTCTGCGTTCAGGTTGGGCGCGCTGGCAATCACAACGGCGTGCCGGACACGCTGCGGATACTGCAGGGCCCAGCTCAGCGCCTGCATGCCGCCCAGGCTGCCCCCCATCACGGCGGCCAGCGTGGTGATGCCCAGGCGGTCCAGCAAGCGCGCCTGGGCATCAACCCAGTCCTCCACCGTCACAACAGGAAAATCGGCGCCGTAGGTGCGCCCGGTGTCCGGATTCAGGTGCATCGGGCCGGTAGAGCCAAAACACGAACCCAGGTTATTGATGCCGATCACGAAAAAACGCCGCGTGTCGACCGGCTTGCCCGGACCGATC
>JANNDB010000189.1:0-2138 GCA_031387285.1 Betaproteobacteria bacterium
ACCAAAAATCGCTACGCGTTTCATGTCTTCTCCTGGTTGTCGCCGCGCAACCGGAACGGGAGCACCGGTTCACTGACGTTCTTCAGATGCTGCGGGCCCATCGCTTCCAGCTCAAAGCGCTCGCCCAGCCGCCCAGCCGTAGCCTCGCTGACGATGACGCTACCCTGGGTCGCGAGCCCACCCAGACGTGCGGCGACGTTGGTCACGGCGCCCGTGGCGGTGAAGGTAAAACGTGCTTGTACGGAACCTTGCAATCGCGTCGCGCCCACCAGCGCCGCACCCGAATTGATACCGATATTGACGGCCAAGGGCGCGAACTGGCCATGCAGCGCAGTGTTGAGTTCCTGCGTGGCACGGCCTACTTCGAGCGCGGTGAGCGCCGCGTTGACGGCGTGCGTATCGGCATCGTCATCCTGAAAAATGATCATCAAGCCATCACCCGCCGTCTCGTTGATATCACCGCGGTGCGCATGCACGATGTCCAGGAATCGCGAGAAGTAGGTACGCACCAGCCAGTCGAGCCGCTCCCGGTTGAGCGACTCGGTGAGCCGGGTGTAGCCCTCGATGTCGAGAAACAGGATGCTCACGTCGCGTTCGCGCTTTTCCAGCGCCGGCGCGTCCGGATTGGCATCGATCAGCCGCTGCACCGACTGCGGCACGAACTTGCCCAGGTGGGCCTTGGATTTTTCCAGCAATTCCACCCGGCGCATCGCCACGCCCAGTGCTTCATGGTTTTCGCGGGCCACACCACTCAAACGTGCGCGTTCCACGCCCACCGCCACCTCCGAGGCCATCAGCGACAACAGGCGCACCCGTTCGGTGGTGAACGCCTCCGGTGCAAGGTTGTTCTCGACATACAGGACGCCCAGCAGGCGATCCTTCAAGGCGATCGGCAGACAGGCGATGGAGCGCGGCTTGCGCGCGCGCACGTCGGGCACCATGCTGAACTGCGCATCCCGGGTCGCATCGGCAATCACGATGGCGGCACGCCGGCGTACCACGGTCTGCACCACCGGCACACACAACAGCGTGGCTTCGGACAGCGGATGGCGTGTCATCACCACACCGGGCTTGTCGGCATCGGCCGTGGCTTCGACAAACAAGCCCTCAGCGCGCTGCAACACCACTTGGCCGGTCTGCGCCCCCGCACCTTCCATGGCGATGCGCAGCAGACGCTCGAGCAGGGCATCGAGTTCGGTCTCGTCAGCCAAGGCATGCGCCGCGTCCAGCGCAGCCTCCAGGCCGATCGCCACACGCGCCGGCTTGGCCTGCACCGGATGCGCCGCGGCCAGCACAAGCGAGCGTTCCGGCAGCAACTCGGCAAACTCGCGCGCCAGATGGTCGACCTTGGCGACGGCGCCCCATTGCTCATAGGCTGTCAGCGCGTCACGCAAATAACCCTGAGCGACCGTGCGCCGGCCACGCGCCAGTTGCGATCGCGCAGCCAGTTCCGCCGCCAGGCCGCGGATATTGGGCTGGCCATGAAGCCGCGCCGATTCGATCGCGACGTCGAATCTGGACAACGCCACATCGTCGTCGCCCAGTCTGCATTCGGCCTCCAGCAGCAGATGCCAGGGTTCGAAATTTCCGGGGGCGCTGCGCGCCTGGCGCGCCACCAGCCTGCGGCATGACGCAAGAGCCCGCGCCTCCCCCGCGGCGGGCGGTCCGCCGGCGCGCAGAGCAGAGGCCAACGCAAGGCCGTAGTAGAGATACAACTCGGCGGAATGAATCTGGCTGAGCAGGGCCTCGGCATTCGCAAACCCCTGCGCCCCGATGTTGCGCGCCAATCCCATGTCGCGAAACAAGAGGGCCAGTTGCAGTTTGGACACCTGGTAATAACCCAGTGTCGTGAGGTTGCCGCCAGCCCGCACACGCGCAACCCACGCGGCCTCGTCAAAGCCCTGGCTGTCCAGGCTCAGGCCGGCTTGGGTGCGGCCGGCCAGCGCCCAGGCACGCTGGCGCATCACCGCCTGGCTGTCCACCGTGAATTCGTCGTTGGCCTGCACGATGAATGCCGCATAGCCATCACACAACGCCATCACTTCGTCGAGTGCCACGCCGAACGCCAGCGTCTGAAAAATGGTTGCGTTGTGGCAATAACCTGCGTATTGCGGATCGCCCGCCTCGACTGCCAGTGG
>JANNDB010000694.1:0-2001 GCA_031387285.1 Betaproteobacteria bacterium
CTGATGGCCAGCGCGGACATGCACAGCGCCGCCACCGCGCAGGACACACTCGATGAACTGCGCAGCCTGGTCACGCGCATGCTCATCGACCAGCTCAAGCGCCAGGAAACGGCAGCGATAGAGGCCTCGCGCACCGATCCACAGGCGCTGCAGCGCTACCGGGAATTGCAGCAGCGCCGGCTCGAACTCGAAGCGTCCCTGCCGCGCCAGACGTGATCTGATTGGCTCGCGCGGCATTTGCGCGGGGTATAATCCAAAGTTGACTGTGCAAGTGCGACAGCAGCACCTCCGGGCCCGGCCAACAGTAGACCCAAGTTCTCGACCGGCTACCTCACCGCAAGGACTGCACCCCAAATGTTCGCCCACCCTGCTTGCCAGCCCGTTGGTTAGCCGCTTCCCAGTGATGGCGCCGTTTGTATGGCGCCGCTTCCTGTTGTCCATTTGATGTCCTGAGGTATTTCCATGCCTGCTCAAAAACCGAAGAAGCCTGTTGCCAAGCCCGTTGCGCCATCCAAAACCAAGACGGTCGCCAAGCCGGCCGTGAAAAAGCCGGCGGCACCCGCCTCCAAGTCACCCGCAAAGCCTGCAGCGCCGTCGCCGGCTGCGAAGGGCGTTGCCAAGGTGGCATCCAAGCCCGTATCGAAAGCCCCCCCAGTGCCCCAGTCAAAAGCCCCCGCTCCCGCCAGTTCCAAAGCCGCCAAACCTGCTGCCGCGGAAGAATCGGCGTCGAAAAAGAAGCCCGGCCGGCCGCCCAAGGCGGCAGCAGCCGCTGCCACCGCGGCTCCCGTTCGGATCGGCGCCAAGCGCGGGCCCAAGCCCAAGGGTTCGATCGCCGAACCGAACCCGGACGACCTGCAGGACATCGTTGCCGAATTCGCCGAGGAACCGGCCACCGTCGACGGCGAGAAGGTCAAGCCGCTGCGCATGAAGATCAGCAAGGCGAAGGAACGCGCCTTGATGAAGGAGTTCGGCCTGGACGAAACCATCCTGTCCGAAGAAGACCTGGCCAAGCGGCGCCAGCGCCTGAAGGCGCTGATCAAGCTCGGCAAGACGCGCGGCTACCTGACGCACGGTGAAATCTCCGACCACCTGCCCGACAAGCTGGTCGATGCCGAGACGCTCGAAGTCGTCATCTCCATGCTCAACGACATGGGTGTGGCAGTCTACGAGCAGACGCCGGACGCCGAAACGCTGCTGCTCAACAACACCACCGCCACCGCCGCCACGGAAGAAGAAGCCGAGGAAGAAGCCGAAGCCGCCCTGTCCACGGTGGACAGCGAGTTCGGACGCACCACCGACCCGGTGCGCATGTACATGCGCGAAATGGGCACGGTGGAACTGCTCACCCGCGAGGGCGAGATCGAGATCGCCAAGCGTATCGAAGGCGGCCTGATGGCGATGATGGAGGCGATCTCCGCCTCACCCGCCACCATTGCCGAAATCCTGCGCCTGGGCGAGGAAATCCGCGAAGGCAAGATCGTCATCACGACCGTGGTGGACGGTTTTTCCAATCCGAATGAGGCCGACGACTACGTTGCGGAAGAAGACTTCGACGAATTCGACGCCGAGGACGACGACGACGGCAAGGGCGGCTCCAAGGCGCTGACCAAGAAGCTCGAGGAACTCAAGAAAGAGGCGTTGACGCGTTTTGACCGGCTGCGCGAGCTGTTCGAGAAAGTCCACAAGACTTACGACAAGGAAGGTTACGGCACGCCGCACTACGTAAAGGCGCAAAAGGCGCTGAGCGAGGAGCTGATGTCGATCCGCTTCACCGCCAAGGCGATCGAAAAGCTGTGCGACATGGTGCGCGGTCAGGTCGACGACATCCGCAAGAAGGAGCGTGAACTGCGCCGCATCATCGTGGACAAGTGCGGTTACCCGCAAGAGCACTTCATCGCCGATTTCAGCGGGCGCGACAAACACGGCCACAAGGTGCCCAGCCAGCTGCTGAACCAGAAGTGGATCGAGAAGCAGGCGGTCAAAACGCGTCAAGGCCTCTTT